>NZ_JAHHZF010000007.1:300000-379258 GCF_018729455.1 Prosthecodimorpha staleyi
CATCCAGCCATAGCCACGCTCGTAACGGGGCGGCGGCGCCGGCAGCGCGGCGCGGCGGCGCGCGAGTTCATCCTCCGGCACGTCGAGCGAAATGCTGCGCGCCGGCACGTCGATCGAGATCACGTCCCCGGTCCGCACCAGCGCGAGCGGGCCGCCGACATAGGATTCGGGCGAGACGTGCAGGATGCAGGCGCCGTAGCTCGTGCCTGACATGCGCGCGTCGGAGATGCGCACCATGTCGCGAACGCCCTGGCGGACGAGCTTTTTCGGGATCGGCAGCATGCCCCATTCGGGCATGCCCGGGCCGCCGAGCGGGCCGGCATTGCGCAGCACCAGCACCGTATCGGGCGTGACATCGAGGTCGTCGCGGTCGATGCCGGCCTTGAGGGCCGGGTAGTCGTCGAACACCAGCGCCGGCCCGGCATGGCGCAACAGGCGCGGATCGGCGGCCGAGGGCTTCATCACGCAGCCGTTCGGCGCGAGATTGCCCTTGAGCAGCGCCAGCGCCCCCTCGGCATAGATCGGCCGGTCGAGCGGCCGGATCACATCATCGTCGTACACGGCCGCACCCTCCAGGCTCTCCGCCCAGGTCTTGCCCGAGGCGTTGATCTGGTCGAGATCGAGATGCGGGGCCAGCCGGGTCAGGAGCCCGAGCAACCCGCCCGCATAGTAGAAATCCTCCATCAGGTAGCGGTCGCCGCTCGGCCGGATGTTGGCGATGACCGGCACCTTTCGGCTCGCGGCGTCGAAATCCTCGAGTCCGATCGGATGGCCCGCGCGGCGTGCCATCGCGATGACGTGGATGACCGCATTGGTCGAACACCCCATCGCCATCGCGACGCTGATCGCGTTGCGGAATGCCGCCTCGGTCTGGATGCGGGCCGGGGTCAGGTCCTCCCAAACCATGTCGACGATCCGGCGCCCGGCGGCGGCACACATGCGGATGTGGTTGGCGTCGGCGGCCGGGATCGACGAGGCTCCCGGCAGCGACATGCCGATCACGTCGGCCAGTGCCGTCATGGTCGATGCGGTGCCCATGGTCATGCAGACGCCGTAGGACCGCGCGATGCCGACCTCCATTTCCGACCAGTCCTTGTCGGAGATGTTGCCCGCTCTGCGTTCGTCCCAGTATTTGAACGCGTCCGAGCCCGAACCCAGCACCTTGCCGTGCCAGTTTCCGCGCAGCATCGGGCCGGCCGGCACGAAGACCGCGGGCACGCCCGCCGAGGTCGCACCGAGCAGGAGACCGGGGGTGGTCTTGTCGCAGCCGCCCATCAGGACCGCGCCGTCGACCGGATGCGAGCGGATCAGTTCCTCGGTCTCCATGGCCAGGAAGTTGCGGTAGAGCATCGTGGTCGGCTTGACCTTGCTCTCCGAGAGGGAGATGGCCGGCAGCTCGACCGGGAAGCCGCCGGCCTGCAGGATGCCGCGCTTCACGTCCTCCACGCGCTGCTTGAAATGGGCATGGCACTGGTTCAGATCCGACCAGGTATTGACGATCGCGATCACCGGCTTGCCGCGATAGTCCTCCGCCGCATAGCCCATCTGGTTCATGCGCGAGCGATGGCCGAAGGAGCGGAAGTCGTCCGGCTCGAACCAACGGGCGCTGCGCAGCTGGTCGGGGGTCTTGGTCACGGGGGCGATCCGGTTGGACGGGGCGGCAGGGTCAATGCTGCAGACCCCACTTGAGGACGGTGCGGCGTTCGACGGTGCGGAACACGAGGTTCTCCACGACGAGGCCGATGACGATCACGGTCAGGAGACCGGCGAAGACGGCCGGGATCTCCAGGAGGTTGCGGTTCTCGAAGATGAACCAGCCGAGCCCGCCCTGGCCGGACGAGACGCCGAACACGAGTTCGGCGGCGACGAGGGTGCGCCAGGCGAAGGCCCAGCCGATCTTGAGGCCGGTCAGGATGGACGGAAACGCGGCCGGGATCAGGATCTTGCGGATATAGGCGAAGCCCCGCAGCCCGTAGTTCCGGCCGACCATCCGGAGTGTCTCCGAGACCGCCCGGAAGCCCGAATGGGTGTTGAGGGCGACCGGCCAGAGCACCGAGTGGACCAGAATGAAGACCAGACTGCCGTTGCCGAGGCCGAACCAGATGAGTGCGAGCGGCAGGAGAGCGATGGCCGGCAGCGGGCTGAGCATTGCCGTAACGGTCTCCAGGAAGTCGGAGCCGATCCGGGTATTGATGGCGAGCACCGTCAGCAGCCCGGCCAGCGTGACGCCGACCCCGTAACCCATCAGCAGAACCTTGATGGACGACCATGCCCGCGCCGGCAGAATGCCGGTCCTGACATTCTCGATCAGCGCCTGCACGGTTTCCGACAAGGTCGGAAACAGGAGCGGATTGTCCAGGATGCGGCCATAGGCTTCCCAGACGAGCGCCAGGACGATCAGGATGACGGCCTTGCGCAAGGCCGGGATGTCCCAGGCGCGTTCCGCAAGGCCGATCTTCCGCTCGACCTCGGTCGAGGCGGTGCCGGCGGCGTCGCGCCGGACGATGCGGGCGGTGCTCATGGGGTTACTCCGCGTGGGCCGGTTCGGCGAAGAGGAGATCGTGGATTTCCCTCTCGAGCCGCCCGGCGCTGCCGTCCGTGATGCTCGCGGTGTCGACGTCGACCACCTCCGCCTTGACCCTGCCGGGATGCGGCGAGAGCAGGAGAATCCGGTTGCCGATCTTGATCGCCTCGGCGATCGAGTGGGTGACGAACAGGACCGTGAAGCGCGTCTCGTCCCACAATTGCAGGAGCTCATCCTGGCAGGTGCGCCGGGTCAGCGCATCGAGTGCGGCGAAGGGCTCGTCCATCAGCAGGATGTCGGGCTCCATCGCCATGCCGCGGGCGATGGCGACGCGCTGCTTCATGCCGCCCGAAAGCGTGTGCGGGTAGCTGTCGAGGGCACGGGTCAGGTTGACCTTTTCGATGTAGTGGCGCGCTTTTTCTTCCGCCTCCCGGCGGCCGAGACGACGGGCGTCGACGAGCGGGAAGGTCACGTTCTCAAGGACGGTCTTCCAGGGTAGGAGCTGGTCGAACTCCTGGAAGACCATCATGCGGTCGGCGCCGGGCTCGGTCACGGTCCGGCCCTTGATGGTGATCGAACCCTCGCTCGGCCGGATGTAGCCACCCACCGCCTTGAGCAGGGTCGACTTGCCGCAGCCCGAAGGCCCGAGCAGGACGAAGCGATCGGAGGTGTCGACCTGGAACGAAACCCGCTCGGTCGCGGTGATCACGACGCCGGGCGTCTTGTAGCGCAACGTGACGCCGGCCACGTCGAGAAGCGGGGTCGCCGCTGTGCGGTGCGCCACGCTCGCCGGCCCGGAGGCTTGGCCGCGCATGGCGGCTGGGGGAGGGGCCCCGCCGTCGCGTTCACCGCCGTCGCGTTCAATTGCCGGGAAGGTCATGGGCCACCGGAAGATAATAGTCCTTCCAGGATGCGGGCTGATTCTTGATCGCGCCGATCTTGGCGAGGTGGGTGGCGAACTTCATCGTACCCTGCGGATAGATGTTCCACTCCATCATGCCGGGCTCTTTCAAAACATCGAGAAGATCGGCCGTCGAGGTCTTGTCGCCGGTCACCTCGCGGTAGATTTCGAGCGCCTCGGCGGTATTCATCTCGACGAAGGCCTTGGCCTCCTCGGCGGCAGCGCGCAGCGCCTGCACGATCTTCGGATTGGCCTCGGCGAAGCCGGTCGTGGTCATGAATTGGCCCTGGCTCAACGGCGAGCCGATGATTTCGGCCGAGCTGGCGACCACATGCGCACCCGGGACCTGCTTCAGGCCATAGGCCTGGAAGGGCGGCGCGGCGAAGTGGCTTTTTACCTCATGGGTCGGATTCTTCAGGGCCACGAAGGCGTCCGGATGGCCGAGCTGGACCGTCATGGCGTCGAAGTGGTTCCACTTGTCCGGCCCGAACATCTGGCTTGCCGCCAGTTGCAGCAGGATCGCCTGCGTGGAGACCCGGACCGTCGGAACCGCGATCTTGTCGCCCTCGCCGAAGTCGGCCAGCGACTTGATGCGCGGATCGCGGCTGATCAGCAGGAGCGGCTGGGCGGAACTGGCGCAGATCCCCTTCACACGGCCCCGGGTCTTGTCCCACAGGACGAGGAGTGGCCCGGTGCCGGTGTTGATGATGTCGACGCTGCCGGACAGCAGCGCGTCCTGCTGGGCGCCGCCGTTGGAGAAGGAGATCCATTTCGTGGACACGCCCGGTATGCCGAGCCGCTCGGCATGCTTCTCCAGGAGCTTCTTCTTCTCGATCACATGCGTCGGCAGATAGAGGATGCCAGGCTGGCGACTGATCGCGATATCCGTCTTGGCCTGTGCGAAGGCACCCCTTGGCGCAGCCACGAGGGCGGCGCCGAGCGCAAGGACATTGCGGCGTGTGAACATCAAGCGTCTCCTCCTGGCCGATCCGGTTTTCGATCGGCCGACAATCTCGTTGTTTTCGCCGCGGTTCTTCCGCGGTCACGGCCTCGCCGACAGGGCTGATCCGCGGACACGAGCCGGCTTTCGCCCTGCCCACGCCGTTTGTGCCTTCAATTCTCGTCGAGTGCCTGGATTGGACTAAAGCACTAATGCATTAGTGCGTCAAGCGCGGTGCCGTGCTATAGACGGAGCGTGTTCGGAAGGAGATCGATTGGATGGTCGATTTGGTTGCGGCGCCGAGCCGAGGCCGGGGGCCGCGCAGCGGGGCGGGGCAGGTCTTCAGCATTCTGCGCGACGAAATCATCACCCTCGCGCTCGCACCGGGGCGCGTGCTGTCCCGGCAAGAGCTTCAGGAGCGTTTCGGCTACTCGTCGACGCCGATCCGTGACGCTTTGATGCGCCTCGAGGAGGAGGGTCTCGTCGAGATCTTCCCGCAGCACGCCACCGTGGTGAGCCCGATCGATCTCGGACGGGCGCGGCAGGGCCAGTTCTTGCGCCGGTCGATCGAACTGGAGATCGTTCGGACGCTCGCCTTCGCGCCCGAGCCGGGACTGGTCGCGCGCTTGCGCAGCCTGATCCGGCAGCAGAAGGCTTTTGCGGAAGTGGGCGAGCACGGCGCCTTCGTGGAGGCCGACCAGGCGTTCCATCGCGCCACCTACGAGGCGGCCGGCGTCCTCGAACTTTGGCATCTCGTGCGCCGGCAAAGCGGCCACATCGACCGCCTGCGCCGGCTACACCTGCCGAAAGCCGGCAAGATCACGGAGATCCTGGAAGCCCACACGGCCATCGTGGACGCCATCGAGGCCGGCAACCCCGACGCGGCCCAGACCGCCCTGCGGGATCACCTGTCCCGCTCGCTGGACTTCGCCGAGTCCCTGAAGGCATCCCACCCGGAGTATTTTCGTGGCTGAGGGTTTGGCCTGATCCTCGCGGATGGACGTGCCGCCTGATGAGCGGCTCGTCCCCGGCGGCGTGGATCATGGCGATGGGCACGTCGAAGCCGTGCGCATCGTCCCGGGCGAGGCGCCTCACACGGATCGTCGACGGAGCGCGGGCCGACGACAACACCCTTCGCCACCCTTCGTGCCGCGGCGGCCTCCCGCTGACTGAGTTCGCCGGCCGGTCCGATCCTGACCCGGTCTCCGCCCGGTCGGGCTTATTGACCCTCGGCAAACGGGACGCACGCCACCCGGCTTGGAGGCGGAGCTGCGACCGTCGCCGGTCGGGACCCCGCCCGTTCGCCATGGCGCGCTCGTGTGATCCGGGCCCCCTTCATCCCCCGGGGAAGGTGGCTCGTGGCCCGGCGCGCCGACCCCCCTACTGGGCGCCGGTGAATTTCTGTTCCGCTTCCGTAAGCGCGTCCTTCGGGGCGATCTTGTCCTGGATCACGCGGGCCAGCGCCTCGTTCAGCCCGGCCTGGAGCGTCCGCGTGTTGCACTCGGTCGGCTCCATCCAACTCGACGCACTCCAGGCGCCGATCATGGTCTTCACCCAGGCCGCCTCCGGCTTGGCGAAGAAGGCATCCGACATCAGCGACTTGCGCGTCGGGACCTGGCCACCGACCGTGGCCCACAGCTTGCCGCCCTCCGAACTCACCATGTATTCGGCGAACCTGGCCGCCTCGGCGAGCCGCGGCGACTTCGCCCAGGCGGCGACCCACCAGCCGGAGACCGGCATGGCGCCGGGCTTCTCGCCGCTCCACGATGGCCAAGGCAGGATGCCGATCTGGTCGGCGCCGAACTTGGCGTTCTTGGCGATCACGCTGTAGCGGAGGTTGGACGAGATCGCCATGGCGTAGCGGCCGGCGATGAACTGATCGGTGACGTCGTCGACATTGGAGACCAAGGCCTCGGTCGGGGTCACCTTGGCGTCGGTGATCATGGCGGCCGTGAAGGTGAGCGCGCGGATCCCGACCTCGTTGGCGTAGTTGGCCTTGCAGTTCTGGAAGACCGGGACGGCCTGATCGAGAAGGCCGATCAGCATCGGTGTGCTTTCGGTCTTGATCGGTGCGAGCGGCATGCCGAAACCCCAGGTCTCGGTGCGTCCGTCCTTGACCACCGTGGTCTTCTTCGCGGCCTCCATCAGCTTCGACCAGCTCGTCAACGAGGCCGGGTCGATGCCGGCGGCGGCGAGCAGGTCCTTGCGATAGTAGATCACGCTGGCGCCATGAAAGAGCGGCAGGGCGACAAGCTTGCCGCCGGCGATGCCGGCATCCCAGCCGGCCTTGACGAAGAAGTCGTCCTTGGCGCCGGCCGGCCATTTCGACACCAGCGCCGCATCGAGATCCGCGCCGGCGCCCGACTTGGCGAGGCCGCCGAGATTCTTGGCGTCGATCCAGACCAGATCGGGATTGCCGCCGGTGCGGTGACCGAGGAAGAATTTCGGCGGCATCTGGGCGAAGTCCTGCGGCTCCACCCGGACCTTGATGGCCGGATTCTGCGCCTCGAACGCCGCGATCATTTGCTTCAGCGCCACCTCGCGCGGCGACGCCTTGTTGGGATCCAGAAAGGTCCACATCGTGATGGTGGTCTCGGCCGCGGCCGTGCCGCCGAGCGCGAGCAGGAGCGGCAGTCCGATTGCGAGGCGTCTGTTCAGGAATGCTGACATCGCTTCCTCCATGGTCGCCTCAGTGATCCGTCTCCAGGATGGCACCCTGTTCGCGGAGGCGGTCGCGAAGGGCTTGGACGGAAAGCTGGCGGATTGAGGTGCCTGATTCGGCTGCAAACGCGGCGGCGGTGCCGGCGGCCTGGCCCATGGCCATGCAGGTGCCCATGACGCGCGCCGAGCCGTGCGCCTCCCGCGTTGCGGAGAGGCAGCGGCCGGCGACGAGCAGGTTCAGGACTTCGCGTGGCACCAGGCAGCCGAACGGGATGTCGTAGGAGCCGCCGGCGCGGATCATCTCGCGCCGGTGCTCTCGGCCGCCGCCGTGGACGTCGAGCTCATGGGCGCCCTTGCCGATCCCGTCGTCGCGCTTGCGGCCGGTTAGCACGTCCTCGCCGGTGAGGACTTCCAACCCCATGATCCGGCGTGTCTCGCGGATGCCGATGCGCGGGGCGAGGCCGGAGAAGACAGCCTGTTCGAAGCCCGGCACGTGGCGCTGCAGGAAGCCGACGCAGGTCCAGACCTGATCGATCAGCCGCGGAAGCGCCCCGCTGAGCGCCGCGGGATCGGTGGCATCGAGATCGGCGAGCCGCGTCGTGTTGAGGCTCACCTCCTGGCGCGCCGGAGAAACCGGACAGATCGCCAGGATTCCGCAAGGGTGCAGTTCGCCGCGCGCGATCGCCTCCGACAGGAAAGGCTTGCGGCCGTCGAAGAAGACGGAGGGCACCGCCTGCTCGCGCAGGCGCCGCGCGCACTCGCGCTTGTCCAGGAGCAGGAGGTCGGGCCGCTCGCCGAGGCCGACATGCTCGGGATGGGCGACCACGAAATCGAGCAGCGGCGCGGTCTCCACCCCTTGCATGCGGAACATCATGGTGACCGGCTGGAAGGCGCCGTCGTCGCCGCCCTTCTCGGACGGTGCTCCGGCCCGCACCGCAATGTCGCCGTCTCCCGAGCAGTCGATGAAGACGTCCGCGGTGACGAGGGTCCGCCCGGACTTGTTGGCGATCACCAGCCCGGTGATCCTGCCGTCCTCGACGGCGACGTCTTCCGCGAAGGTGTTGAGCAGGAGATCGATACCCGCTTCCGCGACCATCAAGGTGCAGGCGATTTTCATGATCTCCGGATCGACGCAGACCAGCCACAGCGAGCGCCAGTCGAAATAGGGGGGCAAAAGGCCGCCCATGGCATCGCAGCGGTCGAGCAGGTCGCGCAGGACGCCACCAACCACCCATTCGCCGCGGGCGCTGAGGCAGGCGTTGAGCGGCAGCCCGCTCAGGAGTTCGCCGCCGACCGATGGACCGGCATCGACGAGCAGCGTGCGCGCTCCGTTGCGGGCGGCCGAGATCGAGGCAGCGAGTCCGGCGCTGCCCGAACCGATCACGACCACGTCATAGGTGCGGGACTGCAGGCGCTGGGCCATCAGGCGGTTCCCTCCAGGATGGCGCCCTGGGCGGCGAGGCGCGCGCGCAGGCGGTCGACCGGCAGAGCACGCAGGTCGTTGAGCGGGTCGTTGTCCTCGCGCAGCATGGCGGCGGCGGTGCCCGCGGCTTGGCCCATGGCGAGGCAGGTGCCCATCACGCGCGCCGAGGAATGGGCAATGCGGGTCGCCGACATGCAGCGGCCGACGACCATCAGGTTGGCGACGCCACGGGCGATAAGCATGCCGAACGGGATGTCGTAAGACCCGCCTCCCTGGATCGGCCGACGGTGGTGGCCCGTACCGGCGAGATGCACGTCGATCTCGTGGGCCCCCTTGGCGATCCCATCGGGTCGCTTGCGGGCGAGCGCAACATCGTCGTCCCCGAGCACCACGTCGCACAGGATGCGCCGCGTCTCGCGGATGCCGATCCGCGGGGCAAGGCCCGAGAAGACGGCTCGCTCGAAACCCGGCACGCAGGCCTTCAGGAAGCCGGCGCAGTCCCAGACCTGGCGCACCAGGTCGGCGAAGGCGGAGCTGAGGCGCGCCGTGTCGGTCGCGTCCAGATGACCGACGCGGGTGGTGTTGACGCTGACTTCGCGGCGGGCGAGCGAGGTCGGGGTGATGCCCATCATGCTCGACCGGTGCAGCAGCCCGCGCGCAATGGCGTCGCGCATCAGGGGACCGTCGCCGACCAGGAAGACCTTCGGCAGGCCCTGTCGGTAGAGCGCCTCGGCGCATTGGCGGCGATCGAGGCCCAGGCCCTCGAACTCGCCGAGGCCGGCATTTTCAGGGTGGTCGCGTACGAAGCGCAGAAGCCGTTCGCCGTCGACGCCGATCATGCGGAACATCAGGGTCACCGGCTGCAATTCGCCGAGCGCGGCATCGCCGATCTCGTGAGGCACACCGGCCGCCACCGCGACGTCCCCGTCGCCGGAGGCGTCGATCACGGTCGCCGCCTCCACCAGCACGCGCCGGCCCTTGGTGACCACGATGACGCCGCGCAGCCGGTCGCCGTCCATCACCACGCCGTCGGCGTAGCTGTAGAGCCGCAGCGCGACGCCGGCCGCCGAGAGCAGATTGACCACCGCCACCTTCATGATCTCGGGATCGACCGCGACGACATGCAGCGACCGGTAGTCGTTGATCGGGCCGATATAGCCGCCGAGCCGTTCGCATTCGGCGAAGAGTTCGCGGCAGACGCCACCGACCACCCATTCGCCGCGGCTCGACAGGCAGCCGTCGACCGGGATGCCGGAGACCAGTTCGCCACCGACCATCGGCCCGGCATCGACCAGCAGGACCCGGGCTCCGTTGCGCGCCGCTGCGATCGCGGCGCCGATCCCGGCTGCACCGGCGCCGACCACCAGCACGTCCCATTTCTCCAGATTGAGTGTCTCGGACATGATCTACGCTCCGGCGCCGAGCGCCGCTCCCGTGGCCGGATCGAACGCGGTCAGGCGCGCGGCGTCGGCACGCAGGCCGATGCGGTCGCCCTTGGCGAAGCCGTCGGACGGGTCGGCGCGGGCGACCACCTCGGCGCCGCCGTCGAGCCGGCAGTAGAGGATCGCGTCGGGGCCGGAGAGCTCGACCTGCGCGACGACGGCCCCATCGGCACCATCCGCCACCCGGGACGGACGCAGCGCCTCGGCCCGGATGCAGAGGACGACGGGCCGGCCGGAGAAGGGTGCGAGGTGGCGGGCGGCGGCGGCGTCGAGCGCGAGCCGGCCGTCGGGGGCCACGAAGGCGAGGCCGCCGCCCGTCTCGAGCCGCCCGGTCATCAGCACCGGCTCGCGTTCGCCGAGGAACCCGGCGACGAACAGGTTGGCCGGCCGGGCATAGATTTCGGCGGGGCTCGCGAACTGCTGCAGGCGCCCCTCGGCGAAGACCGCGATCCGCGTTGCCAGCGTCATCGCCTCGGCCTGATCGTGGGTGACGTAGACGATGGTCGAGCCGATCGCCTCATGAAGCGCCTTGATGTCTCGGCGCATGCGAATCCGAAGGCGGGCGTCCAGGTTGGACAGCGGCTCGTCGAGCAGAAATACCTTCGGATCGCGGATCATCGCGCGGCCGAGCGCGACGCGCTGCTGCTGGCCGCCGGAGAGTTCCTTGGGGTATCGGTGCAGCAGGTCGCCGAGGCCGAGCGTGCCGGCGACGCGGTCGACTTTCGCCTCCACCACCGCAGCGGCGACGCGGCGGTCGCGCGCCCTGAGCGGGAATTCGAGATTTTCGAAGACGGTGAGGTGGGGGTAGAGGGCGTAGTTCTGGAAGACCATGGCGATGTCGCGCCGGTCGGGCGTCACGTCGTTGACGATCCGACCGCCGATCCGGATCTCTCCGTCGTCGGCGTCGATCAGGCCGGCGAGGAGATTGAGGGTGGTGGTCTTGCCGGAGCCGGAGGGTCCGAGCAGGGCGACGAACTCGCCCGGTTCTATGGCGAGATCGAGGCCGGCAAGCGCCACGGCATCGCCGTAGGTCTTGCGCACGCCGGCGAAGGTGACGCTGGTCATGGTTCAGCCCTTGATGCTGCCGCCGGTCATGCCGGACAGGAAATAGCGCTGGAACAGGAGGAAGACGGCGATGACGGGCAGGATGGAGAGCATCGCCGAGGCGGTGAGCGGCCCCCAGTCGCGGCCGTAGAAGCCCAGATAGCCGTAGATGGCGACCGGCAGGGTTTTCACGCTCTCCGACGACACCATCACGACCGCAACGACGAAGTCGTTCCACGCGAAGGTGAGGACGAAGAGGCCGGCCGCCACCAAGCCAGGCCCGGAGAGCGGCAATACGACCTTGCGCAGGGTCTCGATCCGCGAGCAGCCGTCGATGCGGGCGGCCTGCTCCAGTTCGATCGGTAGCGAGCCGAAATATCCGTAGAGCAGCCAAACCACGATCGGCAGCTGATAGGCGGTGTAGAGGAGCGCGAGCCCGGTCAGGCTGTCGGCGAGGCCGACGGAGGTGAGAAGCGTGAAGGTCGGCACCAGGACCGAGGGCAGCGGGATGCTCATCAGCGCCACGACGCCGAAGAGGAGCGCGGTCTTGCCGCGGAAGCGCAGCCGGGCGAGGGCGTAGGCCGCGAGGCTGCCGATCGCCAGCGACAGGAGTACCGCGACGACGGAGACGACGGCGCTGTTCAGCACGAAGCGATGGATGCCGGTGGTGAAGAGGAGCGCGTAATGCTCGAGCGTCGGACGCGACGGAACCAGTTCAGGCGGATAGGCGAGGATCTCGGAGGCCGGCTTCAGCGAGGTGGACAAGCCCCAAAGGATCGGCCCGAGCGCGACCGCGGCGATCAGGAGGTCGGCGGCGAGACCGCCGAGCCTGCGGCCGGCACGCCGGCGGCGCCAGGACCTGGTCCGGTGGGCGGGCGGGGCCGCGGCGGGGCGCGGCGTCGTGCCGGGACGGGTCATGGCGAGAGGCTCCGGCCGCGGCGGAACAGGACGAGGTTCGCGCCGATCATGATGAGATTGAAGACGAAGACCAGGAGCGCCAGCGCATTGGCCTCGCCGATGCGGAAGTCGACGAAACCGAGCCGGTACATGGCGAGGCCGGTCGTCTGGGTGGCATTGTTGGGCCCGCCGCCGGTGAGCACCAAAGCGAAGGTCAGCACATTGACGAAGTGGATCAGGAGCCGGACGACGGCGATCAGGATCGGCACGCGCAGAAGCGGCAGCGTGATGCGTGTGAAACGCATCCATGGTCCGGCGCCGTCCACCCGGGCCGCCGCGTAGAGCTGACCCGGGATCGCCTTCAGGCCGGCGAGCAGGACGATCATCGCGAAGGCGCTGTCGCGCCAGACGGCATTGGAGACGAGCGCCGCCATGGCGGTCGCCGGGTCGGCGAGGAGCGAGAAATCGGCCAGCCCGAAGGGGCCGAGAAGCAAGCCGGAGAGGCCGGCATCGCGGGAATAAATCCAGCGCAGCAGGAGCGAGCCGACCAGCATGCTGATCACGTAGGGCACCAGCACGATCGCCCGCATCCAGGTATTGGTCCGCGTGTCCGCCTCCAGGCGCAGCGCCAGCGCCATTCCGAGACCGACGGTGAACAGCAGCGAGAAGGCGGAGAACAGGAGGGTCGCGACGAGCGACTGCTGCACCATCGTCGAGGTCAGGACGGTCCAGTAGTTGCCGAGGCCGCGAAACTGGGTGAGCTCGAAGTAGTCGACCCGGAACAGGCTGTACCAGGCGCCGAGCGCGAGCGGCGCCGCGACGAAGGCCAATTCGGCGACGACCAGCGGCAGCACAAAGCCCCAGGCCGTGGCGGCCTCCGGCGACCGGCGCGCCTTCGGCGGCCGCCGGAGGCCTTGCCGTTCCTTCGTTTCGATCGCACGCTCGCCGGACACGATGCCCTCCCGCTTTTTCCGGAGTGGACGACGGACGACGCCTCGATTCAATGACGATTTCCCGCAAAACGTTCGCCTGTTGGCCATAACCCTTTGTTGATACGGATTAATCGGCTATACTTGTCGACAAAGCAGTTTTGAAGGAGGGTGCCGTGGGGCAGCGGCCGGACGGGGACGCATTGGACGTCTCAAACATCACCACAGCGGAGGTGACCCGGCGGCTTTCGCTCCAGCTGCGCAAGATGATCGGCCCCGGCCGGCGCTGGTCCTATCGCGGCGTGGCCGACCTGACCGGCATCGACGAACGCTCGCTCAAGGCCTATGCGGCCGGCACGGCCTGTCCCAACCTCGCCAAGTTCAAGCGGCTCCTCCTGGTGCTCGGCCCCGAGCTCGGCCGGGATATTGACCGGATGTACGGCTGGATGCCGCGCAGCGAGAGCAGCCAGCCGGGCGCGATCGACCTCGCCGCCTTCAGGAGCGAGCTGGTCGAGCGGCTGCGGCTGCTCGACCGGATGCTTGCCGAGCCGCGTCCGGCGTCGGAGACGGATCGGACAGGCTGACGCCGTGCGAGAGCGCCCGGTCGATGGCCCCTATGGTCTGGGCGGTGACATCGCGCACGGCGCGGAGATCCTCTGTGACCGGCAGCCGGGAATTGGAGGCGCGCGGCTCCCAGCCGATCATCATGGCAAGCTCCATGCCGACCTCCGGACCAAACACCCTGAGAAGCCGGCCGTAGCGCGCGAGGTTCGGGCAGGCACGCCCCTCGACATAGGCCTTCAGCGTCGTCTCGGAAATGTCGGTGGCTTTCGCGGCCTCCGCGAGTGTCATGCGCCCGCCCGGTCCGATCAGCTTGCGCAGCCGGAACGACAGCCGCTCGCGAACGGCCAGCGGCGTGATCTGGTCCATCGGCAAAGCCGCACGGAAATCGACCGTCCCGTGACCTCGCTTCGTAGCCCTTGGCTTCACGACCGGGAACCTCTTCTTGGCCAGCGCAAAGGCTTGCGTCTGGAGATCGCGCAATCGAGCAACCGAGGGACGCATCCGGACCGCGAAACCGGCCGACTGCAGCATCAAGCCCGAGCAACCTGGTTATAGACCCAGAAAAGGTTGGATCTCAGCTCATTTCCCTCCGGCGGCCGTTCCCAGAAAATTGCCTCCGTTGCTGCTGACATGGCCGCGTTCGTCGGCGACCGGCGTGCCCCCCACCCGGCACCGTCCGTTGCGTCAGGGCCGCCACCCGCCAGCAACTTGAGGATGTTCGGCCGCCGGCTCCGGCGGAGTGGTCTGCCAAAAGGCTTTGGAATGGCCCTCCTCACAAGACCAATGTTGGCCTAGCCCTAGGAACCTGTCCGCATCCTGGTCAGGAAATTCTGCCGCCATGAAGATCGCCCGCATCGAGACCTTCGCCGACCATTTCGTCGGCTTCGTCAAGGTGACTGCCGACACGGGCGATGTCGGCTGGGGCCAGGTCTCCACCTACAATGCCGACATTACCTGCCAGATCGTCCACCGACAGGTGGCGCCCTGGACCCTCGGTCATGACGCCACCGCCATCGAGGCGATCGTCGACATGATCCCGGAGAAGGAACACAAGTTCCCCGGCTCCTATCTCTGCCGCGCCACCTGCGGCCTGGAGACCGCGCTCTGGGATCTGGCCGGCAAGGTCGCCGGCAAAAGCGTCTGCGAGCTGCTCGGCGGTACGCCCGGCCGGCTCAGGACCTATGCGTCCTCGATGAAGCGCGACATCACGCCCGAAGCCGAGGCCGAGCGCTTCCTGCGGCTGCGCGACGCCCATGGCTTCGACGCCTTCAAGTTCCGCGTCGGTGCCGAGTACGGCCACGACCAGGACGAATGGCCCGGCCGTACCGAAGAAATCGTGCCCGCGGTCCGCCGTGCCCTCGGCGACGGCGCCACCCTCCTGGTCGATGCCAACAGCTGCTATTCGCCCCGCCGCGCCATCGAAGTCGGGCGCATGCTGGAGGATCACGGCGTCGTCCATTTCGAGGAGCCCTGCCCCTACTGGGAGCTCGAGCAGACCAAGGAGGTCCGCGACGCGCTCGATCTCGATGTCACCGGCGGCGAGCAGGACTGCTTCATGCCGGTCTGGAAGCAGATGATCGGCATGCGCGCGGTCGACATCGTCCAGCCCGATGTCTGCTACATCGGCGGCATCGTCCGTACCCTGCGGGTCGCCCGCATGGCTGCCGCGGCCGGCCTCCCCTGCACGCCGCACAGCGCCAATCTCGGCATGGTGACGCTGTTCACCATGCATCTTCTCGGCGCTCTCGAGAATGCCGGGGCCTATCTCGAATTCTCCATCGAGGAGGCCGACTACTATCCCTGGCAGTACGGCCTCTACCGCAACGACCCCTACCGGGTCGTCGACGGCCACGTGACCATTCCGGCCGAGCCCGGTTGGGGCGTCGAGATCGCCCCCGAATGGCTCGCCCGCTCCACCCATCAGGTCAGCATGCTCTAAACGAACCTCGGGCTGCGGTCGTCCCGGCGTCGAGCTGCCGGGCCGCCGGGTCCCGATCCACCGGCCGGGAGGCCGCCGACAGACAGGAGACGAAGTCATGAAACGGCATCTCTTCATCCTCGCCGCGACCACCGCCCTCTCGGTCGTCTCGGCCGCGCTGCCGGCCGGCGCCGAGACGTTGCGCCTCCTTACCTGGGGCGGCTACGCCTCCGACGAGGTGATCAAGGCCTTCGAGAAGGAGTATTCCGACATCAAGGTCGAGGTGACCCTCTCCAACAATGAGGAGATGATCGCCAAGCTGCGTGCGACCGGCGGCAGCGGCTTCGATCTCGCCCAGCCGGGCTTCAACCGCATCAAGGCGGCTCATGTCGAGTTCGACATCTACAAGCCGCTCGACCTGTCGAAGATCGAGACCGGCCGGTTCGACCCGATCATGCTCAACCGTGTGGTCGCCTCGACCAGCATCGACGGCAAGGTCTATGCGGTGCCGCATCTTTGGGGTACCTCCGGCATCATGGTCGACAAGACCAAGGCTCCGGACCTGAAGGACTGGCTTGATCTGTGCGACCCGAAATACAAGGGCCGCACCTCGATGCGCCTCGCCCGCACCATCCTGGTCGGCAGCGCCTTCGCGATGGGCGAGGACCCCTACGCGGCCTACGGCGACCTGAAAAAGTATCAGGAGATCATGAGCAAGGTCGCCGACCGGCTGATCGCCTGCAAGGACAACGTCAAGGCCTATTGGCGCGGCGGCGACGACCTGTCCGCCATGATGCTCTCCGGCGAGGCGGTCGCCTCCGATACCTGGGACTCCACCACCTTCAAGATCTTCGCCCAGAACAAGAACATCGTCTACGTGCCGCCGAAGAGCGGCGCTGTCGGCTGGATCGACAGCTTCGCCCTGCCCAAGAAGGGCCGCGCCGACGACGCCGCCTACAAGTGGATCAACTTCGTCACCCGCCCCGAGATCGCGGCCCTGATGGGCGCCAAGACCGGCGCCGTAACGGCCGTCAAGGGGGGCATCGACGTCATGCCGGCCGACAAGAAGGAAGCCATCAAGGCGGCGTTCACGGATGCCGACATCGCCAACATCAAGTGGGCGGCGGTGATCCAGCCCGGCGTCGAGGACATCGAGGGCAAGACCCTGGAGCGCATCAAGGCCGCCACCGCGAAGTGATCCGGCCCGTCGGGGCCCGGCCGATGCCGTGACGTGCGACATCGGCCGCCCCCTCCACCGATACGTCGAGCCAGGGTCGCGGCGATGCCGCCACGACCGAAACCGGGGAGCCCGATGCCTTCAGACCTCGCCTGCCAGGACGTGTCCAAGCGCTTCGGTCGCTTCCTCGCCGTCGACGGGGTGTCCTTCTCGGTGCCGGGCGGATCCTTCTTCTCGATCCTCGGCCCGTCGGGCTGCGGCAAGACCACACTGATGCGGATGATCGCCGGCTTCGAGGAGCCGAGCGGCGGCGATATCCTGATCGACGGCCGCTCGGTGGTCGACACGCCGCCGAACCGCCGTAACGTCAAGATGGTGTTCCAGCACCTCGCCCTGTTCCCGATGATGAATGTCGGTGAGAACATCGCCTACGGCCTGCGCTGCCGCGGCATGGGTCGGGAGGAGATCCGGCGCCGCGTCACGGCGGTGCTCGATCGTATCGGTCTGCCCGGCGTCGCCGAGAAGCAGATTCACCAGCTTTCGGGCGGCCAGAAGCAGCGCATCGCGATCGCACGCTGCATGGTTCTGGAGCCGGACGTGCTGCTGCTCGACGAGCCGCTCGGCGCCCTGGATCTGAAGCTGCGCGAACGGATGAAGATCGAGCTGAAGCTCCTGCAGCATCAGTTCACCACCACCTTCCTCTACATCACCCACGACCAGTCGGAGGCGCTGGTCATGTCCGATCGCGTAGCGGTGATGAATCACGGCCGCTTCGAGCAGATCGGCACGCCACAGGAACTCTATCATGCGCCTGCCACCGCCTTCGTGGCGGGCTTCGTCGGCGATTCCAACCGCTGGGACGCCGCCGTGGTGCGGACCGACGGCGACCGGATCGCCTTCGCCACGACCTCCGGCGAGGGCATGATCGGCCACTGGGCCGAGCGTTCGCGCCGTCCCGCGATCGGCGACCGCATTGCGGTCTTCGTCCGGCCGGAGGCGATCGAGGTCCGGCGCAGCTCGGCCGAACCCGTCGACGGCGGCGAGGTCAACCGCCTCTCGGGCACCGTGGAGAGCATCCTGTTCAACGGCGCAGCGAGCCGCCTTCTGGTCCGCACCGCCAACGGCCAGATCGTCGAGGCCGATCTGCCGCAATCCGGCGCCGCCGCCGGCATCGCGCAGGGCGAGGCCGTCGAGGTCGCCTGGCCGGCCGAACGCGCCCGCTGCTTCCTTGCCGAGGGGCGGGCGCCATGAGGACACGAGACGCCGACCGCCTGGCGCTGTTCCTCCTGCTGACGCCCTTCGTGCTGTGGATCGGGCTGCTGATCGTGCTGCCCCATGTCGGCGTCGTGCTCCTGTCGCTGCGCGAGAAGATCGCGCCGCGCGTATTCGAATACGGCCTCGGCAACTACGTCGCCTTCCTGAAGGAGCCCATCTATCTCAACACGCTGCTGCGCACGGCGGTGATGTCGCTTCTGGTCACCGCGCTGGCGTTGCTGGTCGCCTTCCCGGTCGCCTTCTACATCGCCAAGGTGGCGCGCGCCCGCTCCCGGGCGGCCCTGCTGCTGCTCTGCCTGGTTCCCCTGTGGGTCAGCGACCTCGTGCGCGCCTTCGGCTGGATCGTTCTCCTGCGCGAGACCGGCATCGTCTCCGGAGCCCTGCAGGCGCTGGGCCTCGTCGCCGGGCCAGTCGAACTGCTCTACAACGACGCGACCGTGGTGGTGGGCCTCGTCTACACGGTCGTGCTGTTCATGATCGTGCCGCTGGTCTCCACCCTCGACGGCATGGACGACAGCCTGATCGAGGCCGGCTTCAACCTCGGCGGCTCGCGCCTGACGGTCCTGCGCCGCATCGTGGTGCCCTACGCGATGCCCGGCATCGTGTCCGGCTCGATCATCGTCTTCATGCTGACGGCGGGCAGCTACCTCACCCCCGTCCTGCTCGGTGGCAAGACCAGCATGTGGTTCACCGAGCAGATCTACGACCAGTTCATCACCCGGTTCAACTGGGAGTCCGGTGCCGCCTTCGGCGTCTCGCTCCTGATCTTCACATCCCTCGTGGTGTGGATCGGTCTGCGCCTGACCGGCCAGCAACTGGCCACCACCGTGGCCCGGAGGTGATCGCCCCATGAACGCCGCCGAACCCCGCTCCGCTCTGCTCCGCGTCTGCTATGGCGGCTACGTGGTGCTGTTCTTCGTCTATCTGGTCGCCCCGCTGGCCGCCGCCGGCGTCTTCGCCTTCCACGATTCCGAATTCGCCGCGTTGCCCTGGCGTGGCTTCACGCTCGACTGGTTCTTCGGCACCGCCGAACCCAGGCTCGGCATGTTCCACGACCGACGGCTCCTGGTCGGTCTGGCGAATTCCCTCGTCGTCGGTCTGATCGTCGCCACTGCGGCGACCGCGATCGGCACCACCAACGCCTTCCTGTTCGAGCGCAAGGACTTCCCCGGCAAGCGCATCCTCTTCGTCCTGATGGTGATCCCGCTGGTCATCCCCGGCGTCATCCTGGGCATCTCGATCCTGGTCTTCGCCAGCTCGATCGCCAATGCGCTGGAAGACCGGCTCGATCTCGAGCTGACCTTCCTCAGGCCCGGCCTTGTTCTGGTGGTGCTCGGTCAGCTCTCCTTCCTGACCACCATCACCACGCTGGTCGTCGCCGCCCGCCTGCGCAAGCTCGACGGCGCGCTGGAGGAGGCGGCGCTCAATCTCGGCGCCGGTCGGGCCCGGGTGCTCGCCACGGTGACGCTGCCCTTCCTGCGCCCGGCCCTCGTCGCCGGCTTCCTGGTCGCCTTCCTGGTCTCCTTCGAGAATTTCAACACCACGCTGATGCTGGTCGGCTCCGACGCGCCGCTGACAATCACCATGTACGACCGCATGGTGAAGGGCGGCTCGACTCCAGTCCTGAACGCCGTCTCGCTGTTCCTGATCCTCGGCTCCGGCCTGCTCGCCCTGGCCAGCATCCTGCTCCAGCGCGAGCCGACCCGTCCTGCCGCAACGACGAACGAGGCCTGAACCTCACCCCAATCCGCCGGACGTGCAGCGGCTGCAGACGACCGGGAACCCTTCGCGCCGCCTGGTGGTCGTGACGGGCCAGGGACCGGCGGCACGGATCGTGTGATCGTGTCCCATCGCGTGATGTAGCTGGACGGCAGCAAAGTCGGTCGAACTCTCCTGCATGACGCGACCGTATCGGCGCGCCGTATGGCCTCTCCGGTATGCAGAACCATCGTCCCGAGGCATCCGGCTTCTGATGGGGGCGCCGGGCGCGAGGCTTTCGGACCGGCCGATCGGACTCCGGCCGAGCGCTCACCCCTGCAACGGGCCAAAATGTCTCGGCACGTCGGACCGGGCCTCTTCACCTGGACAAAATGTCTCTCCTCCGCCGCGCTCTACCGAGGGAAATCCTGCCGAATACCCTTGGCCTGCGGTTTGCTCCGTGCGATCGGGGCCCGGCGTTCGACGATCCGGGCCAACCAAGAAAAAAGCTCGGAGGAAACATCGATGTCCGTCGCTGCGGTCTATTCGCCGTCCTTTCTCAGCCGGGAGCGCACCGTCGCGCGATCCGGCTTCAACCGTTGGCTCGTGCCGCCGGCCGCGCTCGCCATCCATTTGTGCATCGGCATGGCCTACGGCTTCTCGGTGTTCTGGCTGCCGCTGTCGCGCGCGGTCGGGGTGACGGCGCCGGTCGCCTGCCCGGCCGACATGAGCTTCGTGCAGACGATCTTCGCCACCGGCTGCGATTGGCAGATTTCCATGCTGGGGTGGATGTACACCCTGTTCTTCGTCTTTCTCGGCTGCTCGGCAGCCGTGTTCGGCGGATGGCTGGAAACGGCCGGGCCGCGCAAGGCGGGTCTGGTCTCCGCGCTCTGCTGGTGCGGCGGACTGGTCATCTCGGCGCTCGGCGTCAAGCTGCACCAGATCTGGATGCTGTGGATCGGCTCGGGCGTGATCGGCGGCATCGGCCTCGGGCTCGGCTACATCTCGCCGGTCTCGACCCTGATCAAGTGGTTCCCGGATCGTCGCGGCATGGCCACCGGCATGGCCATCATGGGCTTCGGTGGCGGCGCGATGATCGGTGCGCCGCTCGCCGACATGCTGATGAAGCACTTCGCCACACCGACCTCGGTCGGCGTCTACGAGACGTTTCTGGCCATGGCGGCGATCTATTTCGTGTTCATGATCGGCGGCGCGCTCGGCTACCGCGTGCCGCGCGAGGGCTGGAAGCCGGCCGGCTGGACCCAACCGGCAGCCAGCACCAATGCGATGGTCACCAGCCGCCACGTCCATCTCGACATCGCCTGGAAGACCCCGCAATTCTGGCTGATCTGGGCGGTGCTGTGCCTCAACGTGTCGGCCGGAATCGGCGTCATCGGCATGGCCTCGCCGATGCTGCAGGAGGTATTCGGCGGCAAGCTGATCGGCGTCGACGTGAAGTTCGCCGAACTGTCGGCCGTACAGAAGGGCCAGATCGCCGCCATCGCGGCCGGATTCACCGGTCTGCTCAGCCTGTGCAACATCGCCGGCCGCTTCCTGTGGGCGTCCTTCTCGGACAAGATCGGCCGCAAGGCGACCTATTCGGTCTTCTTTATCCTGGGCCTGGTGCTCTATGCCTCGGTCCCGACCATCGCCCATCAGGGCAGCGTGCTGCTGTTCGTGCTCTTCTTTTGCATCATCCTGTCGATGTATGGCGGCGGCTTCGCGACCGTGCCGGCCTATCTGGCCGACATGTTCGGAACCCACATGGTCGGCGCAATCCACGGCCGGCTGCTGACCGCCTGGGCCACCGCCGGGGTACTCGGCCCGGTGCTGGTCAACTACCTGCGCGAATACCAGCTCGCGGCCGGCATCCCGCGCGAGGCGGCCTATGACCAGACCATGTACATCATGGCCGGCCTGCTCGTCCTCGGCCTCGTCTGCAACCTGCTGGTCCGGGCGGTCGCCGAGCGGCACTACATGACGGATGCGGACGTGGCGCGCCTGCGCAAGACCTCCGCCGCCGCGATCGCGGCCCGCGAATCCGGCGTCCATGCCGATTTCGAGGACTTCCTGGAGGAAGGCAAGGCCGGCGCCGCCGGCGGCACCCGCCGCGATCCGTCTGTCGCCGGAATGAGGTCGGCCTCTCTGGTCGTGGTCGGCCTCGCCTGGGCGGCGGTCGGTCTGCCGCTCCTGTGGGGCGTGTGGATCACCTTGCAGAAGGCGGTCGTTCTGTTCCATTGAGGGTTGTCGGTCCGGCGGGAGGCGGTCCGGCACGGCTGAGTCCGTCCCGGGTGTCGCCCTTCCGCCGGACGATGCGGCCCGTCCGCGGGCTGCCAGCCAGGGACCGGCATGGACAGATCGACCGCCAGTGAACCCGCCGGGAAGGCTGACGAGGCTTTCAGCCCGCTGCTCGCCGCGGCCAGCATCCTGATCGTCGACGACGAGCCGGGCATGCGCAATTTCATGATGCGCATGCTGGCGCCGCGCTGCCGCCGGGTCGAGGAGGCGGCCGACACGGTCGCGGCCCAGCGGCTGATCGATGCCGCGCCTTTCGATCTCGTGATTCTCGACAACGTGATGGCCGGGCGGACCGGGATCGAATGGCTGGGGGAACTGCGCCAGGGCGGCTTCTTCGGCGAGGTCGTGCTGATCACCGCCTTCGCGGATCTCGAGACGGCCATCCAGGCCCTGCGCGCCGGCGCCAGCGACTTCGTCCTGAAGCCGGCCCGCGCCAACCAGATCCTCAATGCGGTCGCCCGCGCGCTCGATCGCGCCCGGCTGCGCCGCGAGAATTTCGTCCTGCGCCGGCAACTGGCCGCCCAGCCGGTCAGCTCGGCCGGCACCGGCGGCATCGTCGGATGCTCGGCGGCGATCGAGCGGTTACGCGCGGTGGTCGCCCGCGCCGCGCCGCTGCCGACGACGGTCCTGATCACCGGCGAATCCGGCACCGGCAAGGAGGTCACCGCGCGCGCCCTGCATTTCGGCTCGCCGCGTGCCGAAAAGCCCTTCGTGCCGGTCAATTGCGCCGCGATCCCACCCGACATGCTGGAGAGCGAACTGTTCGGCCACCTGAAGGGTGCCTTCACGGGCGCGGCGGCGGCGCGCGAGGGCCTGTTCTCCTATGCCCAGGGCGGCACGCTGTTCCTGGATGAGATCGGCGAACTGCCGCTCGCCATGCAGTCGAAGCTGTTGCGCGTCATCGAGGACAAGCGCGTTCGCCCGGTCGGTGCAGAGCGCGAGGTGCCGATCGACATCCGCCTGGTCGCCGCGACCAATGCCGATCTGCCCGCCACGGTTGCGGCCGGCCGCTTCCGCCAGGATCTGTTCTATCGGCTCAACGTGCTCTCGATCCCGATCCCGCCGCTGCGCGACAGGATCGAAGATATCGAGCCGCTGGCGCGCCTGTTCATGTCGGATCTGTCCGAGCGGCTGGGCATGCCGCCGTTGGCCCTGACCCCGGATGTGCTGGCCGACCTGGAAACTTACCGCTGGCCTGGCAATGCGCGCGAGCTGCGCAGCGTGATCGAGCGGTCGCTGATCATCGGCAGCTTTCCCGGCGACCTCGTGGCCGGTGCGACCCGCCGCCGGCCGGCCAGCGAGGAGACGCTGGAGGCAATCGAGAAGAACCACGTCCTGGCGGTGCTCGATGCGGCGGGCGGCAACAAGGCCGAGGCTGCCCGTCGTCTCGGCGTCTCGCGCAAGACCCTGGACCGGAAAGTGGCCGTCTGGAATGCGTGACCGGGAGCCCGGGCCGATAGTGGCGGCGCGCCGCGGCCTCTCGGTACGGATCCGGCTGATCGCCATCGCCCTGCTGCCGACGGTCCTGGTGCTGCCGCTCCTGCTCCTGCTCGTGGTCGGATGGTGGGCGTCCGGGTTCGACCGCCTCCTGATCGTCAAGGTCAACGGCGACCTGACCATCGCACGGCAATATCTGGAGCGCCTCAAGGAGCGCAGCGACGAGACCCTGCATGCGCTCGGCGACAGCATCGCCTTCGCGCGCATTCTGGAAGCCGGGGATGGGGCAGCGACGCGCCGGTTCCTGGCCGGGCGGCGGGCGGAACTCGGCTTCGACTTCCTGCATCTGGTCGGGGAGGGTGGCCGGCTCGCCGTCGGCGACGAGGACGAACCGGGCCTGACCCTGCCGCCGCACCGGGTCGTGGCCGGCGCGCTGGCGGGGCGTGCCGGCACCGAGATCGACATCATGGCGGCGGACGAACTGGCGCGGGTTGCGCCGGGCAGCGAGGAGCGGGCACGCATCGATCTGGTCGACACGCCGAATGCGGTCCCGACGGACCGGGTGGCGGAGACCCGCGGGATGGTCATCCTGTCGGCGGTTCCGGTGCGGCTGCCGGGCGGCACGCCGGGTGCCCTGGCCGGCGGGCGGCTTCTCAATCAGAATCTCGACTTCATCGATACGATGAACGATCTCGTCTACAAGGATGCCAGCCTTCCGGAGGGGAGCCGCGGTACGGCCACCCTGTTTCTCGACGACGTGCGCATCTCGACCAATGTCCGGCTGTTCGAAGGGCAGCGCGCGCTCGGCACCCGCGTCTCCGCCGCGGTGCGACGGGCGGTGCTGGACGAAGGCCGCATCTGGCTCGACCGTGCCTTCGTGGTCAACGACTGGTACATCTCCGCCTACGAGCCGATTGCCGACGGAGGCGGCCGGCGGATCGGCATGCTCTATGTCGGCTTTCTCGAAAAGCCGTTTCGCCTGCAGAAGCTCGCCTTCGTGGCGGCCGTCGTCGCGGCCTTCCTGGTCGTCGCCGCCCTGTCGATCCCGGTCTTCCTGCGCTGGGCGCGCGCCATCTTCAGCCCGATCGAGCGGATGGACGCGACCATCGAGCAGGTCGAGGCCGGGGATCTCGGAGCCCGCACGGGGCATGTCGCCAACCGCGACGAGATCGGCCGGCTCGCGCATCACTTCGACGGGCTGCTCGACAGCCTCCAGGCGCGCGACCGCGAGTTGCGCGAATGGGCCGAGGAGCTCGATCGCCGCGTCGACCTGCGCACCCGCGAACTGCGCGCGGCCAATCAACGGCTCGCAGAGACTCAACAGCAGCTTGTCATGTCGGAGAAACTGGCGGCGATCGGCGAGATCACGGCCGGGGTCGCGCACGAGATCAACAATCCGGTCGCGGTGATCCAAGGCAATTTGGACGTCGCCCGGGAAATCCTCGGTGCCGCCGCCGATCCGGTCGGTACGGAGTTCGCGCTGATCGACGAGCAGGTCCACCGGATCGACCTGATCGTCGGCAAGCTCCTGCAATTCGCCCGTCCGGCGGAATTCGCCGAAAGTTCGGGCGCCTACCGGCCGGCCGATGTGATCACCGACAGCCTCTTGCTGGTCCGACACAGTTTCGCGCGGGCGGAGGTCGAAATTCGCCGCCGCGACCTGGCCGCCGGTTGGATCGCCATGAACCGGACCGACCTTCAGCAGGTGCTGATCAACCTGTTCGTCAACGCGATTCATGCCATGCCCGACGGCGGCACCCTGTCGATCGCCACCCAGGATACGACCGGGCGCGACGGACCGGCAGTGTCGATCACGGTGTCAGATACCGGCCTTGGCATCGAACCGGACACGCTGCCGCGCATCTTCGATGCCTTCTTCACCACCAAGGCCCGGCAGGGAACCGGCTTGGGTCTGTCCATCTCCTATTCGCTGGTCAGCCAGGCCGGAGGAACGATCACGGCCACATCGTCGCTCGGCTTCGGTTCGGTCTTCACCGTACAACTGCCGTCCGAGGATCCGGTCCGGTCTGCCTTGGGAGCAATTGCCGATATATAGCAAAGCGGAGGCTTGGCGATGCTGATCAAGCCCAAGATTCCGGGCACCCATCCAGATGAGTATATTGAGGCCTGTTCATCGTTGCAGGCATCACGGGATTGAATCGGGCTGCTTCGACGATTGCGATGTGCAGGACTGCATCATTCAATCCTCGGCATTCGATCCCCGACACAGAATTGGGTGTCGCATTCGAAAGTCGCTGGCCGCGACAGAAACACGATTGCGGCCCGTGCCGCTTCGCGTCGCGAACGCGCCTGCCCGTTCGGATCCGCTGCGGTCACGGCCAATCTGTTCGCGATGCTGCTTCTCGCTGCTCATCGCGTCCGGGCCAATGGAAGATGTGTGCAGACGGGACGGCCATCGATCCCGCCGGGGCGGTTGAAGGCGCCCTGCTGCCACCAGGCTTCGCTTCCCTCGGAACGACGGCGGATGGAGCGGCTCGCCGTCGCTCCCCTTCGGCGGGGGTGCCGGCTCGGGATCGTCGGCCCCGTGGGGACGGCTCCACCCGTTCCAGGAGCCCGACGACCGCCGGAGGCGATGGTCTGCCCGACCCCTGACGCGCGCCAGCCGGGCGCTCGGGGATTGCGTTTCGGCCCGGCGTCGTTGCGCCCCTTTACCGGCCGCGGCCCTTGTGGCTATCTGTAACGATAACGTTATAGTTATAGCGAAGGATGCGACATGGCCGGTCGACTGCGGGTGGCGTCTGATGTCGGAGGAACATTCACCGACAGCATCGCTTATGACGAAAGCACCGGAACCATCACGGTTTCGAAGGTCTCGACGACTCCGAAGAACCGTGCCCGCGGCACCGTCGACGGACTGCGTCGCGCCATTGCGCTGGCCGGCGCGGACGGACGCGATGTGGGCTATGTCGGCCACGGGACGACGACGACCACAAATGCGGTAATCCAGCGCAAGGGCGCGCTCACCGCCTTCGTCACCAATCGCGGCTTTCGCGACCTCCTTCTGATCGGCCGCCAGAACCGACCGACACTGTTCGATCTCTCCGTGGTGCGTCCCGCCCAACTCGTGCCGCAGGAGCTGTGCTTCACCGTGGGCGGCCGCCTCGGCCCCGGCGGGGTCGAGATCGATCCCCTCGACGAGGAGGATGTCCGCGCCGTCGCCAAGGACCTGGCGGCCCGGAATGTCGAAGCGGTCGCGATCCTGTTCCTGCATTCCTATGCCAATCCGGCGCACGAAAGACGCACCCAAGCGCTTCTGGAGGCGCTTCTGCCCGGCGTGCCGGTCTGCATATCGACCGAGGTCAATGGCGAATTCCGGGAGTATGAGCGGGCCAGCACCACGGTCCTGAATGCCTATCTGCGCCCCGTGATGCACGACTATCTCGCCTCGCTCGGCACGCTCCTGGCCGATGCCGAGGACGGCCTCGGTCTGGCCGGCGACCGCCCGGTCATGGTGATGGATGCGGCCGGCGGTCTGATGAGCGTCGAAAGCGCCCGGCTGAAGCCGGTCCATACCGTTCTCTCCGGCCCGGCCGGAGGTGTGGTGGCGAGCGCCCATGTCGCTGGCCTCGCCGGTATCGACGACATCGTCACGATGGATATCGGCGGCACCAGCACGGATATCAGCCTGATCCGGAAGGGCCGACCGGAGATCACCCGCACGAATACGCTCGAGACCGTGCCGATCCGCCTGCCCGTCATCGACATCAACGCGATCGGGGCGGGCGGCGGTTCGATCGCCTGGATCGATGAGGGCGGCGCCCTCCGGGTGGGACCGATGAGCGCGGAAGCCGTCCCGGGTCCGGTCTGCTACGGTCGCGGCGGCGACCGTCCGACCGTGACCGACGCCAATCTGGTGCTTGGTCGCTTCGACGGCGAGTCCCGCCTGGGCGGCGATCTCGGTCTCGACGTGGCGGCTGCCCGCACCGCCATCGCTCGCACCATCGCCGAGCCGCTCGGCCTCGACCTCGTCGCGGCGGCGGCCGGCATCCTGCGCGTCGCCCATGCCAACATCGTGCGCGGCATTCGCGTCGTCTCGGTGGAACGGGGCTACGATCCTCGCGACTTCACGCTGGTGCCGTTCGGCGGGGCCGGTCCCATGCACGGCAGCCCGGTTGCGCGCGAGCTGAGAATGCCGCGCGTCATGGTGCCGCCGACGCCCGGCATTCTCTGCGCCCTCGGACAATTGATCTCCGACCTGCACCACACCTTTGCCGAAACCCGTATCGCCCGGTGGCGTGCGGACGGGGTTTCCGATGCCCTGCCGGCGATCCGCGCCCAGGTCGATCGCGCGGTGCATCATCTGGATGCCGACGGCGTTCCGGCGCACCGGCGCCGGATCGAGGTCAAGATCGATGTCCGCTATGTGGGCCAGAGCTACGACCTGCCCATTCCGGTCGACATCGAGACAGCGGATTTCTGGACGGGCCTGCCCGAACGGTTTCATGCGGCGCACCGCGCCCGCTTCGGCCACGCCGACCCGTCGGCACCGATCGAGATCGTCGGCTTCGTGGTGACCGGCATCGGCCGGATCGACAAGCCGGTCCTGCCGACGCTGGCGGCTGGCACCGGGACACCGGCGGAAGCGGCCATCAAGGGGATGAGGGCCATTCATTTCGAGCCCTTCGACCCGACCGCGCCGGTCACGCTGCACGAGGCCGTGGTCTATCACCGCGACGGGCTGAAGGCCGGCGACGTGATCCGGGGACCTGCCGTGATCGAGGAAATATCAGCCACCACGGTCGTCTATCCCGGCGATACCCTCACCGTGCACCCATCCGGCAGTCTTATCGTGGAGGTCGCCCAATGACCGACTTCGACCCGATCCGCCTGGAAGTTCTCAAGAACGCGCTGGAAGCGACCGCCCAGGAAATGGGAGTGGTGCTGAAGCTCACGTCCTTCTCCCCCAACATCAAGGAGCGCATGGACGCCTCCTGCGCCATCTTCGATGCGCGGGCGCAACTGGTCGCCCAGGCCGAGCATGTGCCGGTCCATTTGGGCTCCATGCTGAAGGCGGTGGGGCCGACCCTGGCGCTGATCGAGCCGCTCCAGGACGGCGACGTGGTGATCGTCAACGATCCCTATCTGGCCGGCGCCCATCTGCCCGACATCACCCTGATCGCCCCCGTCTTCGTCGCGGGCCGCGCAGTCGCCTATGTGGCGAGCCGGGCGCATCATTCCGACGTGGGCGGCATGGAGCCGGGCTCGATGCCCGGCCGCTCGACCGAAATCTACCAGGAAGGCCTGATCATCCCACCGGTGCTCCTGTATCGGCGGAGCGTCGAACAGCGCGATATCATGGCGATGGTCCTCGCCAACGTGCGGACACCCGAGGAGCGTAGGGGCGATATCAATGCGCAGTTGGCGGCCTTGCGCATCGGCATAAGGCGGGTCGAAGAAATGGCCGACCGCTTCGGTGCCGACGGGCTCGAGGCCGGCATGAACGCCATCCTGGACTATACCGAGCGGCGCATGCTGAAGCGGCTCGCGGAGTTCCCGACCGGAAGCTGGTCGGCGGAGGATTGTCTGGACGACGACGGAGCCGATCCCGATCCGGTCCCGATCCGGCTGAAAGTCGAGCTTCGGCCCGATCGCATGATCTTCGATTTCGACGGCTCGGCCCCGCTCCGGCGCGGCAACATCAACGCCGTGCAGGCGATGGTGCATTCCGCCGTCTTCTATTCGATCAAGATTCTGATGGACCCGACCTTGCCGCCCAATGCCGGGGTGATGCGGCCGGTGGAGATCCGCGTGCCCGAGGGCTCCTTCCTGGACGCGCGCCGCCCGGCTGCCGTCTGTGCCGCCAACACCGAGACGACGCAGCGACTTGCCGACACGGTACTGAAGGTCTTCGCCCAGTTCGCGCCCGACCGGATCGCGGCCGCCAGCCAGGGCACTATGAACCTCATCGGCATCGGCGGACGCGACCCGCGCAACGGCAAGCCCTACACCTATATCGAGACGATCGGCGGCGGCCAGGGCGGGCGGCCGATGGGGCCGGGCATGAGCGGTGTCCATGCCAACATGTCCAACACCCTCAACACGCCCATCGAGGCCTTGGAGATTAGCTATCCATTCCGGGTCGAGCGCTACGAACTGCGCGAAGGATCCGCCGGTCCGGGCCGCCATCCCGGCGGCGAAGGCATTGTGCGCGCCTTGCGCATCCTCGACCACGAGGCGCGCGTCTCGCTGCAGACCGACCGGCGCATCTTCGCCCCCTACGGCCTTCATGGCGGGAGCGACGGGTCGACCGGCCTCAACTGGATGGAGGACGCGGCCGGAAACCGGCGTGCTCTGCCCGGCAAAGGGTCGCTGACGCTGAAGCCCGGCGAGGTGGTGGCGGTCGAGACGCCGGGCGGCGGCGGCTGGGGCGCGAAGGAAAGCTGAAGGGGGCGGTCCGTCCGGCCGGCCGACGACTTCAGAAGGCCGATCGGGCCTGTCGGCGGTCAAAATCTGACATTCGCATCCTGCAAATGTCAGATTGAATGGGCCGTGCAGAAAAAGAGCTTGTGGTTCGGATTCGCGAGACGGATGGGTAGCATCCATCTCGATCGAACCACTGGCGCCCGTTCGGTGTGGATGAGGACATCCGGCCGGACCGTTTCCGCCCAAGATCGCGCGACGATCGTCTCGAACGGAGAACCGGTGACCGCGTCAGAGAAGCGTACGGCGAGTTACGAGGAGCGGACCGGCCGGACCCGCGAGGCGATCCTGGCTGCGGCGGAGGCTGAATTCGTCGCCAACGGTCTTGCCGGCGCCACCATGGAGAACATCGCCAAGGCGGCGGGCGTCAACAAGGCGCTGGTCTACCGGCATTTCGAGCGCAAGGAACTGCTCTTCCGCCAGGTTCTTGTCCAGGCCTACCGGCGCCTGCGCCGCCTGGAGGCGGAGTTTTGCTTCCCCGACGATCCCGTTGCGGCCTTGGACGAAATGTGCGGCTTCACGCTGCGCTACTACTTGAACAATCCGGATTTCCTGGTGCTGGTCGGGATCGAGAACCTGCATCGCGGCGAGAACCTGCGGGCCGTCTCGCGCGAGGAACTCGGCGTCGCCACGTTGATCGAGATCGTCACCAATCTTCTGGAGCGCGGCGAAAAGGCCGGCGTGTTCCGTGCCGGCCTCGATCCGGTCGATGTCTGGCATTCACTCTCCAGCCTCTGCTGGTTCAGCGTCGCCGGCGCCTATACGGTTGCCATCACCTTCGGCCGCGACATTCATCGGCCCGAGGAAGCCGAGGCACGGCTTGCCGTGATCCGCGACGTGATGCGCCGTTATGTCATGCGGGCCGACATCTGACGGCGGCCGCCGAGGCAAGCCTGCCGCCATGCAATCGGCTTCGGCCCGACCTCGGACGGCGACCGGTTCCGTCTGGCCGGACACCGCTCCGGCGGACCGTCCCGATGTCGGAGGGTATCCCGAATCGCCCCGACACGGCGAGCCCCGCGGCGTCCGCGCGCTCCTGCTCGCCGGCACGGCGCGGCTCGCCCAGACACATTCCGCCCGAACCTCACCCTCGAATCCGGAGGCCGAAGCGGACGGCGGGGCGCCGTCGTCGTCCGCGGGCCGTCGATGCAACATCCCGCTTATCGAAAATGAATTCAGAATCTAATTTATTGACCGGCGCCATTTGGCGGTCTACCGAATTCTCGGTTCGGCAGGGGAGCGCGCTGAGCCCGGGCCCGCGAGGGACAAGAAGGTCCGACGGAGACTCGGTTGGTTTTCAGGCCGGCCGGGCCGTCCGCGCGATCCTGCCCTTCCTATCCCGGCCCCGGCCCGCGCATTCCCTTCGGCAGCCCCTTGCGAAAGACACGGAGTCGGTCGTGCACATAGAGACTGGGATGCCGCGCTCCTATTTGACTGTCGGACCGGATTGGATCGACGGCAACGATCACATGAACGCGTGCTACTATCTTCTGGCCGTTAAGAATGCAGCGCTCGAAGCCCATGATCTGTGGGACTATGGCGTAGCCTTTCGCGAGCGGACCGGGGAATCAAACTTCGTTCTCGAGTCCCATATCCGCCACTTCCGCGAGTTGAAGCTTGGCACTCGGCTCCTGGTGACGACGCGCGTGGCCGATCTGGATGACAAGCGACTGCATCTCGCCTTCGAAATCCACGATGCCGATCGAGATTTCCTCGCGGCCATTGCCGAATTCGTGACCATCCACGTGCGCATGGCGCCGCCCTCGGCCAAACCGATGCCCGATGACCTTCGCGCCCGACTGGCCGCCGTGAAGGCCGTGCATGATGGCATTCCGCTACCGCCGCAAGCCGGCGGATGTCACGCTTTGAACATTCACAGGAGGCCGGCTCGGCAATAGCATGGGCTGCTTTCACCAGTGGATTGGCCCGAAACGGTTGGAAATCGTCCTATGACTCTCGATAGTGCACCGGTCCGCGAGCCGCGTCCCCGAAAAGCAAAGTCGCCCGCGAAACCCGCGCTGAAGAAATCCGAAGCCACGCGCCAGCGCATCCTGGATGCGGCCGCTTTTGTCTTTCGCCGAAAAGGTTACGCTCATGCAAGACTGAGCGATATCGCCCGCAAGTCGCGTACGCAGACAAGCAGCATCTATTATTATTTCGACTCGCGCGAAGCCATTGTCTTTGAAGTCTTGCGCATCGCCAACGAAAAGACGGCGCTCTACGTAACCAATGCCATGGCCGAACTTCCCAGCGGGGCCTCGGCACGCGACCGAATCAGCGCTGCGATTCACGGTCATTTCAGAATTGTCCTCTCGGACAACGATTATACGTCCGCCCACATGAAAATTTTCGACCAGTTGCCCGACAAGGTGCAGCGTCATTTCCTGGAAGTGCTCGATCGCAACGCCGGCTTGTGGCGCGAACTTTTCGAGGCGGCCCGGTCCGAAGGCGTGATCGGGGCCGATGTCGATCTGTCCGTTCTGCGGCTTCTTCTGCTCGGCATGATGAATTGGTCGATCGAATGGTTCAAACCCGGCCGCATGTCGGTCGACCAGATTGCCGATCAGGCGGTCCGGATGCTTTTTGACGGCGTCGGTCCGCGACCGGCGACGGAGCTCGCGGACCGGGCGTGAACTCGAAAAAGAATTCAATTTCGAAAATTGACCTGCTGCCTCTTGGCGCCTTATCGTTCCCGGCCATCGCGCAGGAGGGGACGACACCATGACCGACTTCATTCGGACAGAGCGCCATGATGCCGTTCTGCGCATCGTTCTGAACCGGCCGGAGGCACGCAACGCCCAGAATCGTGAGATGCTGGCGGCCCTCGACGCCGCCTTTGCGGCGGCCGCGGACGATGACGCGGTCCGGGTGGTCATTCTGGCCGGGGCCGGCGCGCATTTCTCGGCCGGCCACGATCTGAAGCAGGCTCAGGCCGAGCGGGCTGATTTCACCGTCGAGCAACGGTGGGATTTCGAATCCCGATACTATTACGATTACTGCCTGCGCATCTTCGACCATCCCAAGCCGGTCATTGCGGAAATCCGCGGCGCCTGTATCGCCGCCGGCTTCATGGTCGCCAATATGTGCGACCTGATCGTCGCCAGCGAAACCGCCTTCTTCGCCGATCCGGTTTGCCATTCGCTCGGCGCGGCCGCCGTGGAGGTGCTGGTGCATCCCTGGGTGCTGGGCTCGCGCAAGGCACGCGAATTTCTCTATACCGGCTCGCGCCTGACCGCGCATGCCGCCGAGGCCGCCGGCATGGTCAATCTGGTGGTGCCCGACACCGAATTGGAGACGCGGACGTTGGATTTCGCCGCGCGGATCGCTGCCGCCCCGCCATTCGCGCTGCGCCTGGTCAAACGCTCCATCAACCGGACGCTCGACGCCCAGGGCTTCCGCACCGCGCTGGCCGCGCATTTCGACACCCACCAACTGTCCCATGTCGGCGAGGCGTTTCGGGCCGCCCGCGAGTCCGGCCTCGCCGGGTCGATCCGCCGGGATGCCTGAATGGCCCGCGCCACCCGCGTCGCGCAAAGCTGGGTTGCCGGGCCGCCAGCGCCCCGGTCCTGCCGCTGGAGAGATGGCCAGGCCATCCCCGGAACCGCTTGTCACTGAAAGCATTCCCGCCAAGGGCGGTCACCCGTGCGCGCCGTTCGCGGCGCCGAAATCGGGGGTATCCAGCCGGACGGCCGGCACAAATTATATTTCGAAATCGAATTCAAAAAAATTGACAGCCCGGCCATGCTGTGATGGAGTTTCGGTCGAGGGCGTCGGCTCAAGAACGGCCCCTTGAGGAAACCACCCCCGCGGTGCCGATGAGCGCCCGACATGAGGGTCGACCATGTCCGCAACCATTTCCCGCCGCGGCCTTCTGGCCGGTGCCGCCGGTCTCGGTGCCGCCGCGCTCGGCGCGCCCGGCCGCGTTCTCGCTCAAGGCAGCGGCCCGATCCGCATCGGCGTCCTTCTGCCGTTGACCGGGTCTCAGGCCACCTACGCGCCGGATTGCCAGCTCTCCGCCCAGATCGCCGCCGATCAGATCAATGCGGCGGGCGGGCTTCTCGGCCGCAAGCTCGAGATCGTCTTCCGGGACGACAAGGCGAACCCGAACGCCGCCATCGCCGCCGCCAAGGAATTGATGGGCGAAGGCATCAATCTCTTCGTCGGCGGCCTCAACACCCCGTCGGCCCTGGCGATTGCCGGCATCATGCCGGACTCCAAGTCGGTGCTGATCACCATCGGCTCGGTGGCGGATTCGCTGACGCACGAATCCTTCAACCGGAATTTCTTCCGCATCACCGACAGCGCCTATACGCGCGCCCAGGCCCAGGCCCGGCTGGCGGCGGAACAATATCCCGATCTGACCCAATGGGGCGGGATGCTGCCGGACGTCGAGTTCGGTCACGCCTTGTGGCGCTCCTATTCGGCCGGGCTGAAGACCTTCTATCCGGCGCTTGCCAAGAAGCCGCCGCAGATTTCCGAGCCGGTGCTGTTCAAGTTCGGGGCGATCGACTTCAAGAACCAGATTTCGGCCGTCATGCGCCAGCCGGTCGAGGGCATCTATCAGTCCCTGACCGGCGAAGATTTCCTGACCATGATCACGCAGGCGCGGCCGCTCGGCTTCACCCGCAAGATCAAGGTGTTCATGGATCTGAGCGGCGAACTGGTCTTCGCTCGGGTGCTGAAGCAGAACCTGCCCGACAATTTCTGGTCCGGCACCCACTGGTACTATGACGCCTATATGGACGTGAAGGCGAGCCGCGACCTCTACGAAGAGTATGTGAAACGGACCGGCGACAAGATGCCGAGCGGCTATGTCGGCCCTGCCCACATGGCGTTGAACGCCTTCGCCAACGCCATCAAGGCGGCCGGGCAGACCGGCACCGATGCTGTGATCGGCGCGCTCGAATCGATCGAGTTCGAAAGCGCGAAGGGTCGGATCAAGTTCCGCAAGGAAGACCATCAGGTCGTGGCCGACGTGAACGTGATCAAACTCGGTCCGAAGGACGGCGAACCGGGCTGGCAGGTTTCGGCCCACGCCAAGGTGCCGGGTGCGGATCTGCTCGGGCGCCCGACGCCCGGCAAGGCCCTCGTGATCGAATGATCGCGGATCGGGGCGGCAGGCGCGGCCGCCGCACCGCAACCGGAGTGGAAGCGCTATGGCCTTGAAGGGTTTGTCGGGACGCGTCGCCCTTGTGACGGGCGGCGCCGGAGCGCTCGGCGTCGCGGTGGTGGATCGGCTCCTGGCGGAGGGGTGCCGGGTGGTGGCGGTCGATCGCGACGCGGCCGCGCTTGCCGATCTCCTGGCCGGCCGCGATGGCGGAAACCTGCACACCATCGCGGCCGATCTCGCCGAGGAGGCGGAGGTCGCGGACTGTGTCGCGGGGGCCGTTTCGCGCTTCGGCCGGGTCGATCTGTTGGCCAACGCGGTCGGCATTCTGGGCCGGTCCGGCCGCATCGTCGATCTCGACGTTGCGGATTTCGATGCCGTCTATCGCGTCAATGTCCGCGCCGTGTTCCTGGTCATGAAACATGTCCTGCGGCGGATGATCGAGCAGGGCGAGGGCGGTTCCCTGGTCAATTTCGCCTCGGTCGCCGCCCTGAAAGGACGGGCCGATCGGTCGCTCTACGGGGCTTCGAAACGTGCGGTCGTGGCCCTGACCGCATCGGCCGCGGCCGAATATGGCGAGCTTGGCATTCGGGTCAATGCGGTCGCTCCCGGGGCGATCGAAAGCCCCATGTTCCACACTCTGGCCGGGACGGCGGGCGCCGGTCCATGGGGCGCGTCCGGCCGGCCGATCGCCAGAACGGGACGGCCGGACGAGGTCGCGGCCCTCGTCGCCTTCCTGCTCAGCGACGAGGCGTCCTACTGCACCGGCGCAGTCCACACCGTCGACGGCGGGTTGCTGGGTTGAAGGGAGACGACACGGGCATGATCGCACCGGCGGCAACGCATACGGATCTGAGCGGCCGGCTGGCCGTGGTGACGGGGGCTGCCAACGGCATCGGCCGGGCCTCCGCCCTTCATCTGGCCCGCAACGGGGCCGACCTGGTTCTGATCGACATCCAGGAGGCGGCGCTGGCCGAGGTCGCCGACGCCATTCTGGGTTTCGGACGCAAGGCCCATCCGATGACGGTCGACTGCCTGCAGCGACCGGCCATCCAGGAGGCCTTCGCCCAGATCGATCGCGATCTCGGAGCGGTCGACATCCTGCTCAACAATGTCGGGCAGAGCGCGCGCGAGCGGGCTTCGGAATTCTGGTGCTCCGAGCCGGAGACCTGGGATTTCATCCTGCAGCTCAACCTCGCCGCGACGATGACCTGCTGCCGGGCCGTGGTTCCGGGCATGCGCGAACGCGGACGCGGCAAGATCGTCTCCATCGCGTCGGAAGCGGCCTATATGGGCTCGCTCGGTGTCGCCGACTATGCCGCCGCCAAGGCGGGGGTCATCGGCCTGACCCGGGCGCTCGCCCGCGAACTGGCGCCGTTTCACGTCAACGTCAACGCCATCTGCCCCGGACCGATCCGAACCGCCGCGGCCGACCGGTTGCCGATCTGGGAGCAGTATCTGAAAGAAACGCCCATGGCCTTTGCGGGTGAACCGCAGGACATCGCCAATGCGGTGGTTTTCTTTGCCAGCGATCAAAGTCGCTACATCACCGGCCAATCCCTGATCGTCAATGGCGGCCGTTGGTGGAGCTGAACGGAATACAGAAGCAGACAACGACGTATCTGGGAGGAGTTTCGATGCAGGGTCTCAATCGCCGGCAGTTGCTGTCGGGCATATCGGGCCTCGCCGTGGCGGGCGTTGCGGGCGCACCCTTCATGCCGGTTTGGGCGCAAGGCGCGCCGATCCGGCTCGGCTTCGTCGGGCCGTTGAGCGGCGCGCAGGAAATTCTCGGCGCGCCGATGCTGCTCGGCGCCCAGATCGCGGCCGAGCAGATCAACGCGGCCGGCGGCGTTCTGGGCCGGCGCCTTGAAATCGTGGCCCGCGACGACAAGGCGGCGGGGCCGGAAGCCGTGAAACAGGCGCAGGGTCTGGTCGGCGAAGGCGTGACGCTGATGTTCGGCGCCATCCAGACCGCCGTGGCCCTGGCCATCATGCCCATGCTGCAGCAAAGCAACGCCTCGCTGATTTCCTGCGCGGCCATTGCGGACAGCCTCACCCACGAAGCGTTCGTTCCGCATTACTTCCGCATCAGCGACAATTCCTACATGCGCTACCGGGCGCTCGCCCATGTGATGGCGCAGAAATATCCGACCGTCACCAAATGGACCGGCATCTTCCCGGATGCGGCCTATGGGCATCAGTCCTGGGACGGCTTCGTCGATGGTCTGAAGCAATATTATCCGGAGATCGCGAAGACGAAAGTCGAGATCGCAGAACCGGTCCTGACCAAGTTCGGCGCCACCGACTTCAAGACGCAGCTGACCAGCCTTGCCCGAACCCCCTCGGAGGGTCTGTTCAACAATACCAACGGGGCGGATGCGGTCACGCTGCTGTCTCAGTATGCTGGCATGGGCCTCGACCGGAAGTTCAAGGTGATCGCCGACGGGGCCAACGAGTTCAACGTTCCCAAGGCGCTCGGCAAGCGGATGGTGCCGAATTTCTGGACCGCCATGCACTGGTACTTCGGCGGCTACCAGGACAGCCCGCTTGGCCGCCAGCTCTATGAGGCCTATGTGTCCAAGACGGGGGACAAGTTCCCGCTCGGCTATGTCGAGCAGGGCCACGCTGCGGTCATCGCCTACGCCAAGGGAATCGAGAAGGCCGGCGGAGCCGATGCGTCCGCGGTGGTGAAGGCGCTGGAAGGCCTGTCGTTCGACACCGCCAAGGGCCGCCGCACCTTCCGGGCCGAGGATCATCAGGCGGTCCTGGACGTGAACTTCGTCAAGTTTGATCTGGACGGCTCGGATGCCGGATGGAAGGTCGGCGATTTCGTCCGGGTCGCGGGAGCGGATGTGATCGAAGCGCCGACGCCGGGCAAGGCCGTCGAGTTCAAGTTCAAGTAAGGCGGAGACTGCAGGCGATGCGTCAGGACGTAAGCGGTTGGTCGGTCCGGTGGGATTCCGAAAGGGCGTCCCAGCTCAAGGCGGAGGGCGCCTGGGCCGACAAGACCATCGCCGACTATGCCGAGGCGATGATGGCGAGCGATCCGGACAGGGTCCTCGTCATCGAGCGGGAGCGCACCTTCACGGTGCGCATGCTTTACACGGAGGCGCAGCGCCTCGCCCGCGCCCTGATCCAGCGCGGCTATCGGCCCGGTGATACGGTCTCGTTCCAGTTGCCCAACTGGTACGAGACGGTGGTGATCAGCCTTGCGGCCGCCATGGCCGGGCTGGTCGTGCATCCGCTGGTGCCGATCTACCGGGACCTCGAAGTCGGCTTCATGCTCGGCGATTCGCGCAGCCGGCTCATCTTCATTCCGGGCTCGTTTCGCAATTTCGACTACAAGGACATGATGCGCCGCCTGGGATCGCGCCTGCCGCGGCCGGTCGACGTGGTGGTCCTGCGCGACGACGAAGACGAATTCATCGGCTATGAAGGCTTGCTGGCCGAGGCCGATCCGGCCACGCCGCTGCCGGGCGCCGATCCGGATGCGGTGAAGATCATCATGTACACGTCCGGCACCACCGGACGCGCCAAGGGCGTCCTGCACAGCCACAATTCCCTGCAGGCCGAGAACCGGATGCGGCTGACGCATCTTTCTTTGACCCCGCGCGACGTGATGTTCAATCCCTCGCCCGTGACCCATGTCACCGGCGCGCTCTACTCGCTCTGTCTGCCTTTCACGGTCGGCGTCACCACGGTCATGCTCGACATTTGGGACATCCCGCTGGCGCTCGACATGATGCGCCGGCGCCAGGTAAACGGCATCGTGGCGGCGACGATCTTTCTGCAAGGGCTGGTGGATGAGGCCAAGCGGCAAGGCGAGAGCCTGCCGCATCTGCGCTTCTTCCTGTGCGGCGGCGCGCAGGTGCCGCCCGACCTCGTCCGCGAAGCGGCGCAGGTCTTCCCCAACTGCATTCCTTCGCGCATCTACGGGTCGACCGAGGTCCCCTGCATCACCGCCGGGGTCAACAGCCGCAGTATGATCGAACAGGGCGCGACAACCGACGGCGAGATATGGCTGGCCGAGGCGCGCATCGTCGATCCGCAATCGGGTGCGCCGGTCGAGGCCGGACAGGAAGGGGAAATCATCGCGCGCGCGCCGCAGATGTTCCTCGGCTATGCGCGCACCGAGGACAACGCCGATGCCTTCGACCCGGACGGCTTCTTCAAGATGGGCGATCTCGGCCGCATCTCCGAGGGTCGCTTCGTTACGGTGACGGGCCGCAAGAAGGACCTGATCATTCGCGCCGGCGAGAATATCAGCCCCAAGGAAATCGAAGACATCCTGTTCAATCATCCGGCCATCGAGGACATCGCCATCGTGGCCATGCCGAACGAGCGGACCGGCGAGGCTGCCTGCGCCTTCGTGATCCCCCGCGAGGGGCAGCGGGTCGATCTGCAGACCCTGAAAAGCTACCTGGTCGAAGCCGGCACGGCGATGCAGAAGATCCCGGAGAGGATCGAGATCGTCACGGAATTTCCACGCACCAGCGTCGGCAAGGTGCGCAAGGATGTCCTCAGGACGATCATCCGCGACAAGCTCCAGGCGGAGACGGCACGATGAGCGGGCGTCTCGCCGGGCGGCGCATCCTGATCACCGGCGCCGCCTCGGGAATCGGACGGGCGACCGCCGAACTGTTCGCCGCCGAGGGCGCGGCCCTTGCGCTGATCGACCGGGACGCGCCACCCGCGCTGGAGACGGTCGCGACGGCCGTCGAACCCGTGCTCCTCGGCGCCGACGTCTCGGACGAGAACTCTGTTCAGGTCGCCGTGGCGGCGGCCGCAGCGGCGCTGGGTGGGCTGGACGGGATCGTCAATGCCGCCGGCATCTTTCCGGTCGCCAAGCTCGAGGACACCACGCTCGAGCTCTGGAACCGGACGCTGGCGGTCAACCTCACCGGACCGTTTCTGGTGATCCGGGCGGCCTTGCCGCATCTGAAGGCGGCCCGTTCGGCGACCATCGTCAATGTGAGTTCCGGCTCGGCCATCGTGCCCTATCCGGATCTGGGCGCCTATGGGGCGAGCAAGGGCGGATTGGCCGTGGCCTCCAAGGTCTGGGCCGCGGAACTGGGCCCCACGATCCGGGTGAATGTGGTGGCGCCCGGCATGACGCGCACCCGGATGGTGACCGACTGGCACCCGGAGCCGGACCGGCTCGCGGACCGCGCCAAGGCGCTCTACGCCCTGCAGCGCATCGCGGAACCGGCGGAGATCGCCGCAGCCATTCTGTTCCTGACCGGCGACGAATCCAGCGTGGTGACCGGCGCCACCTTGGTTGCCGATGGGGGCCGCACCTTCCACTGACGCCTCGCGCCAGAGCGCCGGAGGCGGCGGCGCGTGCATAAAATCGAAATCGAATTAAAATTCGAAAACTGTTGACGGACCGATCCTGTCGCCATACCGTCGGCGACAAGCGAGGGATGCGCGGTCCGCTCCTCCAAATCGTGGGAACGCAAGATGGAGTTCGAGTTCACGGATCAGGACAAGGCCTTCCGCGCGGAGGTGCAGGCCTTTCTGCGCGATGCCGTGCCGGCCGACATCGCGCGCCGCACCCGCAGCCTCGTCCACACGCCGAAGGACGATCTGGTGCGCTGGAACCGCATCCTGTTCGAAAAGGGCTGGGTCGCCCCGCACTGGCCCAAGGCCTTCGGCGGCACCGGCTGGACGCCGATGCAGATCTATATTTTCGAGGAAGAATGCGCGGCGGCGGACGCCCCGTTTCTCAGCTATTTCGGCCTGCGTCTGATCGGACCCCTGCTTTACACCTTCGGCTCGGAGGCCCACCGCGCCGAGCATATTCCGGGCATCCTGTCGGGCGACGTGTTCTGGTGTCAGGGGTTCTCGGAACCGTCATCCGGGTCCGATCTCGCCTCGCTCAAGACCCGCGCGGTCCGCGACGGCGACAGCTGGGTGATCACCGGCCAGAAGCTCTGGACCACCGAGGCTCACTTCGCCGACAAGATGTTCTGCCTCGCCCGCACCGACCCGGATCTGCGGCCGCAGAAGGGCGGTCTGTCGATCCTTTTCCTCGACATGAACCAGCCCGGCGTGACCGTCCGCCCCATCGTGACCATCGATGGCGGCCACAGCGTCAACGAGGTTTTCCTGGACGAGGTCCGGGTGCCGGCCAGCGATGTACTCGGCCGCGTCGGCCAGGGCTGGGACCAGGCGAAGTTCCTGCTCGGCCACGAGCGGGTCACAAACGCTCAGGTGCCCCGCTCCAAGCGTGAACTGGCCCTGCTGCGCACCATCGCCCTGAAGGAAACCCGCGGCGGCATTGCTTTGGCCGAAATGCGGACCGTCCGCGAGCGGATCGCGGAAATCGAGATCGATCTGGCCGCATTGGAATGGTCGGTGCTGCGCGAACTCTTCGCGACCCCCGGCGGCGCGAAGAGCCAGGGCACGGCCTCGGCCCTCAAGATCGTCGGCAGCGAAATTCAGCAACGCATCGCGGATCTCACCGCGGATCTGCTCGGCGCGAAAGCCATGGCGGCCATCGCCGCCGCCTCCGATCGGCCCAACGAACGACCCGGCGATGCCGCCGACCATGCGGTCGGCGTGGTGGAGCGGCAGTTGTTCTTCCGGGCAACCACAATCTACGCCGGCACCAACGAGATTCAGCGCGAGATCATCGCGCGCGAACTCTTTGCCGGCCGCTGAAGGAAAGGTGGGAGGTCCGTGAACTTTGCACTGACCGAAGAGCAGGCCCTGCTGCGCGACAGCATCGGGCGCTATCTGGCGGAGACGCAGGATTTCGAAGCGGCGCGCCGGATCATGCGCATGCCGAACGGCTTCTCGCGATCGCTTTGGCAGGGCCTCGCGGAACTGGGCCTGCCGGGACTTCTCGTTGCCGAGGCCGACGGCGGGCTGGGGGGCAGCCTGACCGACGCTGCGCTCGCCGCCGAGGAACTCGGGCGCCATCTCGCCGCCATTCCCTTCGCCACCTCCGCCGTGCTGGCCGCCCGGCTGCTGTCCGCGGCGCCGTCTGGCTCCGCGGCGCGCAGCCTGCTTGCCCGGATCGCCACCGGCGAAAGGATCGCCGCCGTGGCGCTCGACGAACCCGGCGGCGTCACCGGTCTTCCGCCCGTCGCCACGCGCGCGGTGCGGGTCTCCGGCGGGTACCGGCTGTCGGGGCGCAAGATCGTGGTCATCGACGGCGCCATCGCGGACGATTTGCTCGTCTCCGCCGATCTCGACGGCACCACCGCCCTGTTCCATGTCACCGCGGATGGCTCCGGAAGCGCGCTCAATCGATATGCGACCGTCGACGGTCGCAGCGCGGCGGATCTCGCCATCGATGGCGCCGTTCTGTCGGAGGATGCGCTGGTTTTGGGAATCGGGGCGGCGGTCGCCCTGGACGACGGTCTCGATGCGGCCCGTCTGATGCTCGCCGCCGAGGCGCTGGGTCTGATGGAACGGGCCCTTGAGCTGACGATCGAGCAGCTCAAGACGCGGATGCAGTTCGGCCGGCGCTTGTCGGACTTCCAGGTCCTGACCCATCGGGTTTCCGAAATGGTGGTTCGGCGGGAAAGTGCCCGCTCGATCCTCTACCGCGGTCTCTCCCTGGCGAATGCGGACCCGCTGGACCGCGGACGGGCGATTTCGGCCACCATGGTTCGGGTGCTGCAGAGCGCCGAATTCATCGGCAGTCAGGCCATCCAGCTCCATGGCGGCATGGGCATGAGCGACGAAGGCATGGTCGGCCACATCTACAAGCGGCTGCGGGTGATCGGCAAAACCCACGGCGACCTGATCTGGCACATGGATCGGTTCATCGCAAACACAGCCGACGGGAGGGCGGTGGCATGACGCAGACGACCTATCAATCGGTGACGATCGAGGTTGCGAACCGGATCGCGACGGTCACGCTGAACCGGCCCGAAGTCCTCAACGCGGTCGGGGCGGTGATGCATGCAGAGCTGCGCCATGTATTTCGCGATCTGGCCGAGCGGGAAGATTGCGACGTCGTGGTGCTGACCGGCGCCGGACGGGCCTTTTGTGCCGGGGGCGACCTCGCCTGGCTCCAATCGATGATTGACGAACCCGATCGCTTCCTCGCCATTCTGGAGGAGGCGAAGGGGATCGTCTTCTCCATGCTGGAACTGCCCAAGCCGATGATCTGCCGCATGAACGGCGATGCGATCGGCCTCGGCGCGACCTTGGCGCTGTGTTGCGACATGGTGGTGGCGTCCGAGACGGCCCGGTTCGGCGATACCCATGTCAGGGCCGGCCTCGTGGCCGGTGACGGCGCCGCCGTGATCCTCCCCTATGTGGTCGGCTACATGCGGGCGAAGGAAATGCTGCTGACCGGCGCGCTGATTTCGGCGCAGGAAGGCCGCGAGATGGGGCTGATCAACCACGTGGTTCCGGCCGCGGAGCTCGATGCCAAGGTGGCTCTGCTCGCCGGCCGCCTGGTCGGCGGTGCGACACGCGCCATTCGCTACACCAAGATCGCCCTGAACAGGAAGCTCCGCGCCTATGCGCAAGAGCAGATGGACATGCTCATGGCCTATGAGGCGCTGAGCAGCCGGTCGTCCGACCATGCCGAGGCGATCGACGCCATCCGGTCCGGCCGCAAGCCCGTCTTCAGCGGGCGATGACCATGATGCCACCCGTTCGTCTGCGGCAAATCTGCATGGTCGTCGAGACGCTGGAGCCGGTTCTCGACCGCCTGATCGAGGTCTTCGGTCTGACCGTCTGCCATGGCAAGGGCGATCTCTCCCACTACGGCGTGCCCTATCACGAGCCGCCGGCCTATCAGGCCGCCTTCTTCAAGCAGCATGGCGTGACCGGCGCGCTGCTCCCCATCGGCGACGACTTTCTGGAACTGATCGCGCCCCTGCGTGCCGATACGCCGGCCGCGCGCTACCTCGCCCGTCGCGGGGAGGGCGGCTACATGGTCATCACCGAGACCGACGATACAGGGACGTTTCAGGCGCGGGCGACCCGCGAAGGCCTGCGCCTGGCCGGTATGGCCGATTACCCGACCTACCATGAGGTCCAGATGGATCCCCGCGATATCGGCGGTGCCATCCTGTCCTTTTCGATGCAGCGCGAGGGCCGCCCCTTCGACGGCGGCTGGTTTCCGGCCGGGGCGGATTGGCAGGCACGCCGGGCGCCGGGTTGGGAGGCGATCGCCACCGCGACCCTGACGGTCGCCGACACTGACCGGACCGCAGCCCGCTGGTCGTCGCTGATCGGCGCGCCGGTCGAACCGGATACCGGTCACGGCGCCGCCATCCGGCTCGACAAGGGGCTGATCCGGTTCAGGCCCGGGCACGGGGCGGGCGGGCGGCTGACCGCCATCGGCCTTGCCGGACCCGCCTTCGGGGCCGCCTATGATCGGGCGAAACCGAACGAGCGCGTCGAGAATGGCCGCGCGATCCGGATTGCCGGCCTGACTTTCGAGGAGGCATCCTCATGGCGCTGACCGACATCCTGTTCGCTCTCATCAACGGAGCGGCGACCGGATCGGCCGTCTTCCTGGTCGCAGCCGGGCTGACGCTGATCTTCGGCATCCTGAAGATCCTGAATTTCGCCCATGGCGCCTTCTTCATGATCGGCGCCTATGTGGCCTACACCATCATCGGCAGCAATCCGGGCTCGCTCCATGTCTTCATCGCAGCGGCCTTCGCTGCGGCGGCGGCCGTGGCGGCGCTCGGCTTCGTGGCCGACCGGCTGGTCCTGCGGCGGCTGCGCCATGTCGACGAAGCCTATATGCTCATCGCGACCTTTGCGGTGCTGCTGGTCTGCACGGGCGTGGTGAAACTGATCTGGGGCGTGAACTACGCCTCCATCAACCCGCCGCCCCTGCTCGATGGGGCGGTGACGGCCGGGTCACTGTTCGTTCCGAGCTATTCGCTGTTCGTGATCGCTGCGGGGCTGTTCGTCTTTCTCGGCCTCGAACTGGTCATCCATCGGACCTGGATCGGCAAGCTGCTGCAGGCGGTCGCGTCCGACAGCTGGATGTCGGGCGTGCTGGGCATCAATGTCCCGGCCGCCCTGACCATCACGGTGATCGCCAGTTTCGCGCTGGCCGGACTGGCCGGCGGGCTTCTCCTCGCCAACCAGACGCTGTCCCCGATCCTGGGCGAAAGCTACCTGCTGCTGGCGTTCATGGCCGTCATCATCGGCGGACTTGGCAATGTCCGCGGTGCCTTCATCGCCTCGCTGCTGCTCGGCACGATCGAGAGCGGCAGTTCCCTGGTGATTCCGAACATGCCCGGCATGGCCACCTATGTCTTCGTCATCCTGTTCCTGCTCGCCAAGCCGCAAGGCCTGATCGGAGGGAGGCACATATGATGGCTCTTCGACTTGGCGGCATCCTGTTCGGCGCGGCCCTGTTCCTGGCCCTCCCGACCGTGACCGATCAGGGTATCGTGTTCCTCGCCGGGCTGGTGGTGATCGAGGCCATCTTCGCCCTGTCCTGGAACCTTCTCTTCGGTTTCACCGGACTGGCCAGCTTCGGCCATGCCGCCTTCTTCGCCATCGGCGCCTATCTGACCGGCTACGGCCTGAAGGCCGGGCTCGGCGTGCCGTTTCTCGGGCTGATCGCCGCCTCGGGCCTGTTGGGTGCGCTCGTGGCGGCTCTGACCGGGCTGGTGCTCCTGCGCCGGACGACCGGCATCCATCTCGCCATCTTCACCCTGGCCCTGGCCGAGGTGCTGCGCATCGTGATCGGCTACAGCACCCTGCTCGGTCGCGAGGACGGCCTGGCGTCCATCCCCAAGCCGACGCTCGAACTCGGCTTCGCGACCATTCCGCTGACCAGCGGCACCGCATACTACTACTTCATGTGCGTCGCCGGCCTCGTTATCGGCGCCGTGCTGTGGGTGGTCTGTCACGGTCCCTATGGGCGGCTTCTCGTCAGCATCCGGCAGGATCCCCAGCGCGTGGCCTTCCTGGGCGTGAATGTCGGACGCAAGCGCCTGCAGGCCTTCATCCTGTCCGGCGCCGTCGCCGCCGTCGCGGGCGCGCTCTATGCGCCCTGGGCGCAGATCGTGACCCCGGAATCGGCGCATTGGATCCATTCGACCCAGCCGATGCTGGCATCCCTGCTTGGCGGCGCCCATTCGTTCTGGGGGCCGGTGGTCGGAACGGTGCTGTTCTCGATCATCAACTACCTGACCCGCAACCTGGTCGGTCTTTCCGAACTGGTCATCGGCGCCACCCTGCTGATCATCGTGCTGGCAGCCCCGAGCGGGGTCATCGGCCTCGTCAGGACCGCGCAGCAACGCTGGTCCCGGCGTCGGAAGCGCGGCGCCGGCCCGGACGGCGACGAAGGGGGGAGCTTGCGGTCATGACGGCCATTCTCAGCGTCGAGGGCGTGGACAAGAGCTACGGCACCCATCACATCCTCAAATCCGTATCCCTGACCGTCGCGGATGGCGAAACCTTCGCGGTGATCGGCCCGAACGGTGCCGGCAAGACCACCCTGTTCAAGGTCATGACCGGCGAGATCGGCTTCGAGCGCGGCCGCATCGTCTATGACGGACGGGACGTGAGCCGGGCCCCCGCCCACGAGCGGGCGCGGCTCGGCATGGGCCGGACCTTCCAGGTCGCGCGGATTTTTCCCGACGTGACCGTCGCCGACAATCTCACGGTGGCCGTCGAGGCACGCCGGCGCAGCCACGGCGAGAGCGCCCCGGCCTGGTACCGTGTGGCGACCCGCGCCGACATTCGGGCGGAAGTGGAGGCGCGGCTTCTCGATGTCGGCCTGGCCGACAAGGCGGCCGTGGAGGCGAAATTCCTCTCCCACGGCGACAAGAAGCGTCTCGAATTCGGCATCGCCCTGGCGGGCCGGCCGCGCATCCTCATGCTCGACGAACCCACCGCCGGCATGTCGCCGACGGATCGCATCGCGACCGCCGACCTGATCGCCCGATTGCGGGCCGAGACTGGCATGACCGTGGTGATGACCGAACACGACATGGACGTGATCTTCGGCCTCGCCGATCGGATCCTGGTGATGAACTACGGCGAGATCATCGCGGTCGGATCGATCGAAGAGGTGCGTGCAAATCCGTTGGTGCGTGAAGTCTATCTGGGGCAGGAAATCTACCATGCTGAGCGTTGACCGGATCGACGCCTTCTACGGCGACAGCCAGATCCTGCATGGCGTGAGCCTGACGGTCGGCGAGAAGGAACGCGTCGCGGTCGTCGGCCGCAATGGGGCGGGCAAATCCACCCTGTTCAAGAGCATCCTGAATGCCGGCCCGCGCGTAAGGGGCCGCATCGCCTGGGAAGGCAAGGATCTGGGCGCGATGCCGACCTTCCGGCGCGCCCGGCTCGGCCTCTCCCTGGTGCCCGAGGATCGACGCATCTTCGACCACGTCACGGTGCTCGAAAACATTGCCATGGCCCGGTACGCCGCGCGGCCCGGCGTCGAACTGGAAGCCCCGGAAGCCGTCCTGGCGCGGTTTCCCATGCTGGTGCCTCTGAAGGACCGGATGGGCGGGCGCCTATCGGGCGGCCAGCAGCAGATGGTCGCGGTTGCGCGCGCCATCGCCGGCCGGCCCCGGCTCATGCTGCTCGACGAACCGACAGAAGGCCTGGCCCCGGTCATCGTCGAGCAACTGGCGCGCGACGTGAATACGGTCTGTCGGGAAACCGGTTCGGGCCTTCTCCTCAGCGAACAGAATCTCTGGTTCGCCCGCCAGTGTACCGACCGGCTGTTCCTGATCGATACCGGCCGTATCGTCTTCGACGGCCTTTGGCAGGACCTCGACGACAATCCGGACCTCAAACGCCGGTATCTTGCGCTTTAATTACCGTCCTGTCCGGTTCGAAGCGATCCGTATGCCGGGATCGGCTCAGGGCAGCGTCGCGCCGGACCTCCGGCGGAGCGTTTCGACCTCCTCGGGCGTCCGGCCGCGGCGCGACCGGTAGCGGGGCAGGCTCCAGCCGCGCACCATGGCGGCGGCGCGCAGGAGGAAGGCCACTGCGAAGCCGAAGACGGCGGCAATCGGGGTCGTCGCGCCGAGCGCATCAATCCCGACATAGAGGCCGGCCCCGCACAGCGCCGCCGTGGCGTAGATCTCGCGGCTGAGGATCACCGGCACTTCGCCGCCCAGCACATCCCGGATGATGCCGCCGAAGGTCGCCGTCGCCACCCCCATCGCGACCGCGATGACCGGCCCGGCCCGGGCGGCGAGGGCGATCTCGGCGCCGGTGACCGCGAAGACCGCCATGCCGATCGCGTCGAGCCAGAGCAGGATCCGGTAGCGCGATTGCGGCAGATGCGCCGTGAAGAAGACTGCCGCGGCGACGCCGACGCAGACGAGCAGATAGGCCGGCTGTCGCACCCAGAAGACCGGGGTGAGGCCGAGAACCAGGTCGCGCAGGGTGCCGCCGCCGATCCCGGTTACGGTCGCCAGAAGGGCAAAGCCGACGATGTCCATCTGCTTGCGGGAAGCGACCAGCGCCCCCGTCACCGCGAAGACGACCAGTCCGGCCCAGTCCAGGATGGCGGCGAAAGTGGCGATCATGGCGACCAGACGTGATTGGGCAAGCGGCCGATCCGCCCCCCGACGGGACGCATCCAAACACGGTTTCGGCGCGGGATCTGCCTCGACGATCGGAACGAAACCGTCGCCCTTTGGATCGTCCGGCCGTCCGCGGGACCGGAGGGGAGCTCCTATCGGGTGTCGGATGCGGGCAGCGTCCTATGATACGGGCGCGCCGCGAAGGCGGAACCTGGCGGGATTTTCGGTCAGGCCGGGTCGGCGATCCCGCAATCGGGACCATCTGGCGGTCGAAGTCGCCGGCTGGCGGGCGTCCCGACGGGCGCCGCCGACAGCTCCGAGCCTCGACACGTCCCCGACACCGGACGCGAAGGCCGCCGCAGCGGCCGGCATGCCGAAGGCGGGTTGGCGATCGACTGTCGTTTCATGCCACCAGGCGCATCCCGGCGGTGCTGAAAATATGAATCGCCATCCGACCGGCCGTCGAAGCCGAAAAGGCTGGATCTGCGTCACCAACCGCGGCCAGCCCTTTCGGGAAGCGTTTCCCGGTCTGAAGCGAAGCGCCATATGTGCGCTCGCTTCAAAGGGTATCGACGAAGGCTGCACGGCGGCCGCCTCGCCAATCAAAGTCTCATGCTTCCGTGAGAGAACCTATTCCTCTGGGCCTGCGAATCGGGAGACTTCCGTCCCCTGACCGGGGAATGGCTCGGGTCGCCCGACCGAGAGAACGGCGGGCTGAGGAAGGATGCCGATTCGAAATGACCGAGGAGCGGGTCGAACTGATCCTGGCCGTGCTGTGCGGCCTGTTCCTCGTGACCGGGTTCGCGATCGAGGTCGGCACGGGTGCACCCCGATGGGTATCGCTCGGGCTCTATGCCACAGCCTTCGTCTGCGGCGGGCTCCATCCGCTGCGCGAGGCGATCGACGCACTTGGCCTCGGCCGTTTCGAGATCGACGTCCTGATGCTGGTCGCCGCCGCAGGGGCCGCTTCCTTGGACAAATGGGCCGAGGGCGCGCTGCTCCTGTTCCTGTTCAGCCTCGGCCACGCGCTCGAACACTACGCCATGGGGCGCGCGCGACGGGCCATTGCGGCGCTTGCCGACCTCGCGCCGCCGACCGCAGAGGTGCGGCGCGACGGAATCGTGACCGAGATCCCCGTGGCCGGCCTGGTGCCCGGCGACATGGTCGTGGTGCGCCCCAACACACGCATTCCGGCCGACGGCTTCGTCCGTCTCGGCACCAGCAGCGTCGACCAGGCCCCGGTCACGGGCGAAAGCGTGCCAGTCGATAAGCAGCCCGTCGACGATGCCACGCGCGCCGCCGAGCGTCCGGACGGCATTGCGGCCGCCCATCGCGTCTATGCCGGTACGATCAACGGCAGCGGCGCGCTGGAAATCCAGGTTCTCCGGCTGGCGTCTGACAGCACATTGGCGCGCCTTGTCCGGATGGTCGGCGAGGCGGAGTCCCAGAAATCGCCGACGCAGCGCTTCACCGACCGGTTCGAGCGCATCTTCGTGCCGGTCGTGCTGGCCGGCGTCGGCGTGCTTCTGTTCGCCTGGACGGTGATCGATGAGCCGTTCGGCGCCAGCTTCTACCGCGCCATGGCGGTGCTGGTCGCCGCCAGCCCCTGTGCGCTGGCCATCTCCACACCGAGCGCCGTGCTGTCGGGCATCGCGCGGGCCGCCCGCGGCGGCGTTCTGGTCAAGGGCGGCGGCCCGCTCGAGCGCCTCGGCACCCTGGGCGCCATGGCGTTTGACAAGACCGGGACGCTGACCGAGGGAAAGCCTCGCCTCACCGATGTCAGGACCGAGCCCGGCGTCGCCGAAGGCGACCTCTTGGCCGTGGCCGTCGCGGTCGAGGCCCTGAGCGACCATCCGCTGGCGGCCGCGGTTGCGCGCGACGGGCGCACGCGGCTCGGCGACGGGGTGGCGGTGCCGGCCGCCGACGACCTGCGCAGCCTGACCGGCCGGGGGCTCGAGGCCCGCATCGGCGGCGAGATCGTCCTGGTCGGCAAGGCCGCACTCTTTTCCGAGGCCCCCGGACCGGCCTTGCCGGATACGCTTCGGGCATCCGTCCGCGCGCTGGAGGCCGCCGGACGCACCACCATGATCGTGCGCCGCGGCGACCGGTATCTCGGCGTGCTCGGCCTGATGGACACCCCGCGGGCCGAGGCCGCCGGCGTGATCAAGGCGCTGCGCGCGCTCGGCATCGTCCGGCTGATCATGATCTCGGGCGACAACGGACGCGTCGCCGACGCGGTCGCGCGCGAGGTCGGGCTCGACGAGGCCTGGGGCGACCTGATGCCGGAGGACAAGGTCGCGGCGATCAAGCGGCTGCGGGCGGAACGGGAGGTCGCGATGGTCGGCGACGGCGTCAACGACGCCCCCGCCATGGCGCATGCGACCGTCGGCATCGCGATGGGGGCCGCCGGATCCGACGTGGCGCTGGAGACGGCCGATGTCGCGCTGATGGGCGACGAGCTCGCCCACCTGCCCTTCGTGATCGGCCTCAGCCGGAGCACCAGCCGGATCATCCGGCAGAATCTCTGGATCAGCCTCGGCATGGTCGCCGTGCTGGTGCCCGCGACCCTGCTCGGCCTCCAGCTCGGCGCCGCGGTGATCTTTCACGAGGGCTCGACCCTGCTGGTCGTCGCCAACGCGCTGCGCCTGCTCGCCTATCCGGCCCCCGGCGCGCGCCGGCCCGCCGATCAGTCGATCTCGACGATCAGCGAGGTCTCGAAGCAGTAGTTGTCGGAGAGCGATGGGGCGCCGTAGGTCGCCCGCGCGCCGAGACCGATCTCGGGGCCGAACACCGCGTCGAAGAGGTCGCTCATGCCGTTGGCGACCTTGTAGTGCTCGAAGAAGTCCGGCGTGCAGGCGACGAAGTTGATCGCACTGACCACGGCGGTGACGCGGTCGAGATCGCCGAGCGCGCGCTTGATCGTCGAGATGCAGTTGATGCCGGTCTGCCGGGCGGCCAGATAGCCCTGCTCGATGGTCACGTCATGGCCGAGCCGGCCAGGATAGCGCACCACGCCATTCTCCATGCCGGGGGAATGGCCGCCGAGATGCAGCACCCGTCCGGTGATCACGAAGGGCTTCATCTTGCCGTAGCGCTTGCCGTATTGCCCGGGGCCGGCCATCGGGACCGTGAGGGCGATGCCGAGCTCTTCGAGGCGCTGTTCGATCTTCATGGGTGGGACCTTGCTGGTTGAAGCTGTCGTAGGGCGTGCGGTCGGCGCCGGCCGGAGGCTGCCGCGCGCCTCCGGAGACCCGCGCCGTCACAGGCCGAGCGCGCAGCCGTCCTTGCGCGGGTCGGAGGCCGCGGCCAGAACGCCGCTCACCGGATCGCGCCAGATGATCTGGCCGCCGCCGATCATGGTCGGCGACCAGCGCGCGTCATGGCCGCGCGCGCGCAGGGCCTCGATGAGGCCGGCATCCGGTTGCCGCTCGACATTGAGGACGCCGCGATAGGCGAAGCTGCGCGGCGCATCGAGCGCCTGCTGCACGTCCGTGCCGAGATCGAGAATGTTCGACAGCAGCTCGGCATGGCCGGCCGCCTGATAGGGGCCGCCCATGACGCCGAACGGCGCGACGCAGGCGCCGTCCTTCATCACCATGCCGGGAATCAGCGTGTGCAGCGGCCGCTTGCCGCCCGCAATGGCATTGGGATGGCCGGAAACCAGGCTGAACTGGGCGCCGCGGTTGTGGAACAGGACGCCCGTGCGCGGCGCCATGATGCGGCTGCCGAAGGAATGGAACAGCGAGTTGATGAACGAGATCGCGTTGCCGTCCTCGTCGACCACGCAGGCATAGACGGTGTCGCGCTGGATGACCTCGGGCCACACGATGGGCGCCGCCGCGCGGCTCATGTCGATGCGCCCGCGGGCGAAGGCGGCCCAGTCCGGCGACAGGAGCTCGCGGACCGGCGTCGCGGCGAAATCCGGATCGCCGAACAGGTGGTCGCGGTGGTGATAGGCGAGCTTGGCGAGCTCGGCCAGGATGTGGATGCGGTCGGCCTCGCCGATCGCCGGATCGGACAGATCCATCCCGTCGAGCACGTTCAGCATCATCAGGGCGGCGAGGCCCTGGCCGCTCGGCGGCAGTTCCAGGATGTCGTAGCCCTTGTAGCGGGTCGAGATCGCGGAGACATAGTCGGCCCGCGCCGCCGCGAAGTCCTCCAGGCTGTGCAGGCCGCCATGGGCGCGCAGGCACTCGACCATGTCGGCCGCCACCGGCCCGGCATAGAAGCCGTCATGGCCCTCGCGCGCCAGGATTTCCAGCGTCGCCGCCAGAAGCGGCTGGCGATGCACCGCACCGGACGGGATCGGCCGGCCGTCCGGCAGGAAGACCGAGGCCGCCATCGGATGGCCGGCCAGGATCGGCGCTTCCATCGACCAGTCGAGGCCGACCACGGGCTGCACGACATAGCCGTCGCGGGCGCAGCGGATCGCCGGCTCCAACACGGTCGCGAGCGACAGCCGGCCATGATCGGCGAGGAGCCGGCACCATCCCGCCACCGCCCCCGGCACGGTGACCGCATGGGGCGAATCGAGCGCAAGCTCGGGGATGCCGTGGGCGGCGAACCAGGCCGGATCGGCGGCCTCCGGCGCGCGGCCGGCCCCGCTGAGGCCGATCGGCGCGGCGGCGCCCTTCGGCATGTAGAGGGCGAAGCAATCGCCTCCGATGCCGGTCTGATGGGGCTCGACCACGCATTGCACCGCGATCGCCGCGATCGCGGCGTCGACGGCGTTGCCGCCCCGGCGCAGCATGTCGATGGCGGTCACGCTCGCCAGCGGATGCGACGTGGCCACGGCCGCCCGGGCCGAATACACCATCGAGCGCGTGCGCTGGGTTGGGTCCGGCTGCTTCCGGCCTTGATGGAATCCCACGATCCGTCTGTCCCCGCCTTGCGGCCCGCCGTCGCTCAGTGCCCGGCCGGCTCGAATTCCTCGGATATTCCGCCCGTCCCGCGACCGGCCTTGCGACGCGGCCGGGACGGTGACGGCGTTCAGCCCAGTTCGGTGCTCAGGGCGCGCAGCCGGGTCGTCTGCGGACTGTTCGTCCGACCCGCCCGCAGATCCTCGGCCGACAGGATCTCGACCATCTCGCCATTGCTCATCACCCCGATGGTCGGGCAGAGATGCGCCACCACCGCGAGATTGTGGCTGACCATCAGGTAGGTCAGACCGCGTTCCTCGCGCAGATCCGCCAGGAGGTTGAGGATCTCCGCCTGCACGGACACGTCGAGCGCGCTGGTCGGTTCGTCGAGCAGCAGCACCGACGGCTCGGAGATCAGCGCCCGGGCGATCGCCACGCGCTGGCGCTGGCCGCCCGACAGCTGGTGCGGATAGCGGTAGCGCGCCGTCGCCGGCAGCGCGACATCGTCGAGAATGCGCCGGATGCGCCGGTCGACATCGCCGAGGCCCTGGATAAGGAGCGGTTCGCTCAAGGCGCGGTCGACGGTCTGGCGCGGATGCAGCGAGCCGTAGGGGTCCTGGAACACCATCTGGACGAGACGAAACAGATCCGGCGATGGGCCGCGCCCGAGCGGTCGGCCGGCGACTTCGAGATACCCGTCCCAGACGGTGTTGAGCCCGGCCAGCGCGCGCATCACGGTCGACTTGCCCGAACCGCTCTCCCCGACGATCCCGAAACTGCCGCCCGCCGGCACGCGGAAGCTGACGCCGCGCACCGCATCGAAGTCGGCGAAGCGGACCCTGAGATCGTCGACGACGATCATGCCCTTGGCCGGCGCGCTCATGCCAGCCACGCCGGATCGCGGACCATCACGGGCAGGCGCGGCCGCGGGTGGGTCAGGCTGGGCATGCAGTCGAGCAGGGCGCGCGTATAGGGATGCTGCGCTCTCGCGAGTTCGCTTGCGGCCAGCTCCTCGACCACCCGGCCGGCATACATGACGGCGACGCGGTCGCAGAAATGTCCAACCAGCGGCAGGTCGTGGCTGATCAGCATCAGCCCCATGTTGCGGCGTGACACCAGGTCTTCCATCAGCTTGAGAATCTCCGCCTGCACGGAGGCGTCGAGCGCCGAGGTCGGCTCGTCGGCGATCAGCAGTTCCGGGTCCGGCGCCAGCATCATGGCGATCATCACGCGCTGGCCCATGCCGCCGGACAGTTCGTGCGGATAGGCGTCGGCGACGCGCCGCGGATCGCGGATCTGTACCTGCGCCAGGAGGTCGATCGCCGCCTCCCGGGCCTCGCGCCGCGAGCCCTTGCGGCGGTTGCGCCAGGCCTCGGCGATCTGGGCGCCGGCGGTCATGATCGGATTGAGCGAGAATTTCGGGTCCTGCAGGATCAGGCCGGCGCGCCGGCCGCGGATCTGCCCCATCTGCTTCTCGCTCGCCGCGAGCACGTCGATGCCGTCGAAGCGCAGGGCCTTCGCGGTCGCTTCCGCGGCCGGCGGCAGCAGGCGCAGCAGCGCCCGCGCGGTCAGCGACTTGCCGCTGCCGCTTTCGCCGACGATGCCGAGCTTCTCGGTGCCGAGCGTCATCGAGACATCGCGGACCGCGACATGGCGGCCCTGCCGGGCCGGGAAGGAGACGGTCAGTCCGGAAATCTCCACCAGCATCGCAGCCTCCCTCAGCCCTGCTTGGGATCGAGCGCGTCGCGCAGCCCGTCGCCCATCATGTTGAAGGCGAGCGAGGCGACCAGGATGGCGATGCCGGGGATCAGCGGCACCCACCACTGGTCGAGCAGGAAGCGCCGGGCGGTGGCGATCATGGTGCCCCATTCCGGCGACGGCGCCTGCGCGCCCATGCCGAGGAAACCGAGGCTGGCGGCGAAGATGATGATCGAGCTCATGTCCAGAGTGACGCGCACGATCAGCGAGCCGAGGCACAGCGGCATGATATGGCGCAGGATGATCCGACCCGGCGAGGCCCCGGCCATGCGCACGGCGGCGATATAGTCGGCATCGCGGATGGTCATGGTCTCGGCGCGCGCCAGCCGAGCATAGGGCGGCCAGGTGGTCAGCGCGATGGCGATCACCGCGCTGGTCATGCCGGGCTTGATCGCCGCCACGAAGGCCAGCGCGAGGATGAGCCGCGGAAAGGCCAGGAACACGTCGGTCACGCGCATCAGGACGACATCGGCGATGCCGCGGGTGTAGCCGGCGATGCAGCCGATCGCGAGACCGACCGGCGCCACCAGGGCGACCACCGCCAGAACCATGCCGAGCGTGACGCGCGCGCCGTAGAGGAGGCGGGAATAGACGTCGCGGCCGAGTTCGTCGGTCCCGAGCCAGTGCGCGTTCGACGGCGGAAGCAGCCGCTGGCCGAGATTCTGCGCGATGGGATCGTGGGTGGCCAGCAGCGGCGCGAAGACCGCACACAGGAGCAGCGCGACCACGGTGGCGAAGCCGACGAGGGCCGGCCGGTTGGCCTGGAAGTCGCGCCACAGGCGATAGCGGCGCCCCCAGGCGGCCTGCGCCCGCGATTGCGGGCTGTCGGTCAGCAGCCAGGCGCGATCGAGGAGACGGGCGGTCATACGCGCGGATCCAGAATACGATAGGCGGCGTCGGCGAGCAGGTTCAGCAGCATGTAGACGAAGCCGACCAGGAGGGTGGCGCCGATCACGGCGTTCATGTCCGCATTGAGCAGCGACACCGTCAGATACTGGCCGATGCCCGGCCAACTGAAGATCATCTCGGTCACCACGGCGCCCTCCAGCAGGCCGGCATAAGTCAGCGCCAGCACGGTGACGAGGCGCACCGCGATGTTGCCGAAGGCGTGGCGCCAGATGACCCGCGCCGGCGACAGGCCCTTGGCGCGGGCGGTGATGACATACTCCCCGGCCAGCGCGTCGATCATGAAGGCCCGGGTCATGCGCGAGATATAGGCCATCGAGAAATAGGCGAGCACGCCGGCCGGCAGCATCAGATGCGCGACGGCGTCCCAGAACACCTCGGTATCGCCCGCGATCAGCGCATCCACGGTCAGGAAGCCGGTCACGGTCGGGGTCAGCCCGACATAGCCGACGCCGACGCGTCCCGTGCCGGGCGCCCAGCCGAGCCAGGCGTAGAAAACCAGGAGCGCGCCCAGCCCCAAGACCGGGATCGGGATGGAGTGGCCGACCAGGGAGAAGACCCGCACGAACTGGTCGAGAGCGCTGTTGCGGCGCACCGCCGAGAGCACGCCAAGCGGGATGCCGGCGACGGTGGCGAAGATCATCGCCACCGTGCCGAGTTCCACCGTTGCCGGGAAGTAGAGCCGGATGTCGTCGACGACGCGGTTGGTCGTCATCACCGACCGGCCGAGATCGCCCTGCAGCAGGGCCTTGAGATAGATCCAGAACTGGACCGGCAGCGGCTTGTCCAGTCCGAGTTCCATGCGCAGCTTGTTGACCAGTTCCGGGCGGGCGTGATCGCCGAGGATGGTCAGCACCGGATCGATCGGGATGACCCGGCCGATGAAGAACGTGACCAGCACCAGGCCGAACATGGTGATCGCCAGGCTGGAGACGGTCGTCCCCAACCGGATCAGCCTCTGCACGATCGGATGCCGGGCCACGTCGTTCCCCTCACGCCTTGCGGACGTCGGCATACTGGGTGAAGCCGGTCTGCGGGCCGATCACGAAGCCGGAGACGCCCTTGCCCATCACCGCCGAGGCGATCTTCTGCAGCATCATGGCGAAGGGCGCACGCTCGGCGAATTTCAACTGCATCTCGCGATACATCGCCATGCGCTTGTCGTTGTCGAGCTCCTTGCTCGCGGCCAGCGACATATCGTTCAGCTCCTTGTCGACGAAATGGTTGCGCCAGGCCAGCAGCTTCAGCTTGCCGTCTTCGCCGTCGTCCGGATTCTCGCAGAAGGCCTGGCTGTTGGAATAGGGGTCGAAATAGTCGGTGCCCCAGGCCAGAAGCGCCAGCTGGTGGCCGCGCTTGCGGGTCTTCGTCATGACCTGACGCATCTCGCCGGAAACCAGGGTGACCTTGATGCCGATCTGCGCGAGATCGGCCTGCACGGCCTGGCCGATATCGGCATAAGGCGCCGACGAGGGCACGTCCAGGGTCACCTCGAAACCGTTGGGGAAGCCTGCCTCGGCCAGCAGCTGCTTGGCCTTGGCGACATCCTTCTTGTAGAGGCGGTCCGTCAACCCACCCGGCAGGCCCGGCGGCAGGAAGCCCTGCGCGACCGAATACATGTTCGGCGTGATGTTGGTGGCGATGCCGTCATAGTCGAGCGCCCACTTGATCGCCTGCTGCACCGGCAGCTTCTGCAATTCCGGCACCGCCTGATTCATGGCCAGATAGACCGACACCGCCTGGCCCGACGAGACGACCTTGAAGTCCTTCTCCGCATAGGCCTTCTTCAAGAGGTCGGGGGTCAGGTTGCGGGCGATGTCGGCATCGCCCTTCTGCAGCATCAGAAGCTGGGCCGACGGATCCGGCACATGGCGGATGAAGATGCGGCGCGGCTGGTCCGGCTTGCCGGAATGCGGATTGGCATCGAGCGTGACGTGGTCGCTGGCGACCCACTCGACCATCTGGTAGCCGCCCGCGCCGGCGGAATGCAGTTTCAGCCAGCCGTTGCCGAAGTCGCCGTTGACCTCGTGGGCCAGCGCCGTCGCCTTCTCGACGATGCCGCCGATCGGCGCGGTCAGGCAGAACAGGAGGAAGCTCGGCGCGACCGGGGCCGGCAGTTTCATGACCAGGGTCTCAGCGTCGACCGCCTTGATCAGGTCGTCGACATTGTCCTTGGTGTAGCCGAACTGCGAAAGGATGAAGGCCGGCTGCTTGTTCAGCTTGATGGCGCGCTGGAACGAGAAGGCGGCGTCTTCCGCGGTCACGACCTTGCCGGACGGGAATTTGGCATCCTTCTTCAGCTTGAAGGTGAAGGCGGTACCGTCCTTGCTGACCGTCCAGGACTCGGCGAGATCGCCGACCACCTTGGTGTTGTCGGCCGCATCGGGCGAGATCAGGCCGCGATAAAGGTTCGGCACCACCTCGAGATTGGTGATGTCGTAGGCCTCGGCGGGGTCGAAGCCGCTGACGAGATCGTCGATCTGCTTGGCCATCACGATCACGCCCTTCGGCGTGGCCGCCCTGACCTCTCCCGCCCTGAAGACTCCCGAGGCGAGGATCGGGCTGGCAGCAGTCAATGTGAGCAGTGTACGGCGCGTCAGCATGTCGGTGCTCCCGTCTCTGGTTGAGGGAATTCAAGCACGTCGGACTGCCGACGTGAAGGCTCGTGCTGGCTATAATTTATGAGATGCGAACTTTTGTTTGATTACGCGATGGGCAGACTACCGCCTTTTTGGCCGGTCGGAACCGGCGTCTTCCCGATCCGGCCGCGGCCATTCTGCGACGCGGCGGGGCTGTCGCGCCGCTCCCGAAACCTGCCGGGCCGGAGCAGCGACGGACAACCATTGGACGGCGGCCGTTGTTTTCGCCCGCCGCCGAACGAAACGGCCGTCAAGCGAGCCCGACATCGGCGGCGAAACGCAGGATGGCGCGCTCCAGGCCGGTGATGATCATCTCCACCTCGGCGCGGCCGGCAGTCAGCGGAGGCCCGAATTCGACGACCTGATAGGTGCGCACAAGGACGCCCTCGTCGCGCATATAGTTCGTCATGCGAACGGACATCTGGTCCTGCGGACGGAACGGCTCGCGCGTTTGCTTGTCCCGCACCAGTTCGATACAGGCGAGCAGGCCGCGCCCGCGCACGTCGCCGACCAGCGGCAGCCGGCGCAGCGAGTCGAGCCCGTCGAGCAGGTACCGGCCCATCTCGCGCGAGTTCTCGACCAGCCCTTCCCGCTGCACGATCTCGATATTCTTCAGCGCCGCCGCCGCCGCGACGGCATGCCCGCCGAAGCTCAGGACATGGTTGAGTCCGGCCTCGCGGCCGCTCGCCGCCTCGAAACGGGCCGACACGCGCTTGCTGGCGATGGCCGCGCCCATCGGCACGTAGCCGCTGGTCAGGCCTTTGGCGACCGTCATGATGTCCGGCACCACGCCCCACTGCTGACAGGCGAACATGCTGCCGGTCCGGCCGAAGCCGTCGATGACCTCGTCGATGATCAGCAGCACGCCGTATTTGTCGGCGATCTCGCGCAGCATCGGCAGATAGTCGTCCGGCGCCGGATAGATGCTGGCGGCGGCCGGCACCGGCTCGGCGATGATGGCGGCCACGGTTTCGGGGCCTTCGTGCAGGATCGCCTTCTCGATCATGCTGGCGCAGAGCGTGCGGCAGCCCGGCCGCGACAGACCGTATTCGCAGCGATAGCAGTTGTTGTGCGGGACATGCACGCAACCGGGCACGAGCGGCCCGAAGATCTTGTTGTTGAAGTCGTGGCTCGCCCCGCTGATGCTCATCGCATACTGGGTCGAGCCATGGTACGAGCCGCGCCGGCTGATCACCTTGGTGCGCTTCTGGTCGCCGCCGAGCCAATGGTATTGCTTCGCGATCTTGATCGCCGTCTCGACCGCCTCGGAACCGCCGGAGGTGAAGAACACCCGCTCGAGGTCACCCGGCGCCAGGTCGGCGACCACGCCGGCCAGCTTCACGGTCGCGGGCGCGACGAAATTGTAGGGCGACACATAGGCCAGTTCGCGGGCCTGCGCGGCCATGGCGTCGGCGATCTCGGCCCGCCCATGGCCGACATTGGTGACGAACGCCCCGCCGGACAGGCCGTCCAGATAGCGGCGCCCGTCCTCGTCGATCAGGTAGCAGCCCTCGCCCTTGCTGAAGACGGTCAGGCCGCCTTCGGCACGCAGGGCCTGCGGGCTGGTCGCATGAAACCAGACATGCTTGAGGGCCTCGGCGGCTACGGTCATCGATGCACTCCCTTATGAGCGGTGTTCCAGACAGTCGGTCGATTTTGAAGCAGCGGGCGACCGGACGGCGGCCGCCGCGATCTCCAGCCAGCCGGCCAGCCAGTCGGCATAGCTGGTCGCGACGAACAGCGTGTAGGCCTCGGCGCCGTCGGCGAACAGCAGAACCGGGACGCGCGCGCACAGCGTCGCCGCGGCATCGCCGACCGCGAAATGGCGCGGATCGAGATCGAGCTCGATGCCCCGCTCCAGGAGCGCGCGCGCGCTCGTGCCTTCGATCGTAAAGGGCTGCCAGGCGTGACCGACCGCGACCGACCGACCGCCGGCCTCGGCGATGGCGGCGCCGGCACCGGCCTCGGACCAGGATGCCCGGTCGGCGACCCGGACAACGCGCCGCTCCGGCGACAGCGTCAGCACCGTCGTGCCGCCCGCCAGGGCGCCGACGACAGCCGACAGGGGACCGGCCCAAGCGCGATCGCTGCCGATCACCTCGACGAGCGGGGCCGGCGGCTGGCGTGTGATGCGGCAGGGATCAGGCACGCAGCCGCCTCCCTTCCGGATCGATGAAGACCGGGTCGCACAGCGTCACCGGCACCATCTCGTCGGTCAGCGGCGAGGCCGCCATGCGCGTCTCGCCCAGCGCCGCCCGGCCGCCCGCGACGAGCGCGAGGGCGATCCAGCGATCCAGCTCCGGGCTGAAGGCAACGGAGGTGACATGTCCGTCCATCGGCACCGGCGCCGGCAGCGACGCCGGCCCGTCCCGCACGATCTGCGCGCCGCGCGGGATCGACCGGGCCGGATCGACGGTCATCAGGCCGACCAGCTGCTTGCGATCGGGCGCCGTAAAGGCGTCCCGTCCGAGCGAGCGCCGGCCGACGAACTCCTTCTTGGTGCTGACCATCCGGCCGAGGCCGAGATCGTCGGGCAGCGTCCGGCCGTCGGCCTCGAAGCCGGGCACGAACAGCCCCTTCTCGATGCGCATCGTCATCATCGCTTCCGTCCCGTAGGGCATCAGCCCGAAGGCTTCGCCGGCCGCGACCAGCGCCGTCCACATGGCGGGCGCGTCGCCGGAAGCCGTGTAAATCTCGTAGGCGAGCTCGCCCGAGAAGCTGACCCGCAGCACGCGCGCCGCGATCCCGGCGAGCCGGCCCTCGGCCATGCTCATGAACGGCAGCGCCGCGTTGTCGACCGGGAAATCCGGCCCGAGCGCGGCGAGGAGGAGCCGCGCCCGCGGCCCGGCGATCGCCATCGCGCCCCATTGCTCGGTCACGGGCGTGATGGTCACGTCGAGGCCGGGGAGATCGACCTGCCGGGCGCGCTCCAGATGCGCGAGGATGCGCTCGGCATTGCCGGTGGTGGTGGTCATGAACCAGCGGTCATCGGACAGCCGCGTCGTGGTGCCGTCATCCATCACCACGCCGTCCTCGCGCAGCATCACGCCGTAGCGACAGCGGCCGGGCTGGAGGGTCGACCAGCCGTTGACATAGACATGATCGAGCAGCCGGGCCACGTCCGGCCCCTGCAGGTCGATCTTGCCGAGCGTCGAGACATCGGTCAGCCCGACCTCGCGGCGCACATTGGACGCCTCGCGGACGACCGCCTCCATGTCGCTCTCGCCGGGCCGACGATAGAATTGCGGCCGGCGCCAGCTGCCGACATTGGCGAAGAAGGCGCCCTGCGCCGCGTGCCACCGGTGCATCGGCGTGGTCCGCGCTGGGCTGAGCAGGTCGCCGACGAAGGGCCCGGCCATCGCCCCGAAGGTGACCGGCGAGAAGGGCGGCCGCGGCCGGCTGTTGCCGATCGCCGCTGCCGACTTGCCCTGCGCCGCCGCGATGATCTCGACTCCGTTCAGGCCGATCAGCTTGCCCTGGTCGGTGCCCATGCCGAGCGTGGTGTAGCGCTTGACATGCTCGACCGAGCGATAGCCTTCGCGCACCGCCAGCCCGAGATCGGCGACCGTCACGTCATTCTGCTGATCGACGAACTGTTTGGACGCGGTTCCGACGGGCGCGACCGGCGGCTCGCCCGACGGAGCCGGCATCGGTGCCGCGCCAGCACCGGCCGCGCGCCCGGAGGCGACACAGTCGGCGAGATCGAACAGGCCCGCGCAGGCCCCGACGGCGACCATGCTGCGGGCCGCACCGCCGGTCCCGGTCTGCATATCCGGCACCAGGGCGCCGATGGCTGCGTCGTGGCGCAGCCGTCCGCCGGAATGGGTGAAGAGGTGGGCGGCCGGACTCCAGCCGCCCGAGGTCAGGATGAGATCGCAAGACAGCGCCGTCGTGGCGGCAGGCCGGCCGACCGGATGCACCACGCAGCCCGTCACGCGCCGGCGGCCCCGGCTGCGCGCGACCATGTGGCCGGCGAGATGCCGGATCCCGGCCGTCCGGCAGCGGGCGGCCAGGCTTTCGTCGACCGTCGCACGCGCCTCGACGATCGCCTCGATGGCGACGCCGGCACGCTGAAGGTCGAACGCGGCCTCGTAGGCGCCGTCGTTGTTGGCATAGAGCACGCAGCGGCGCCCCGGCACGGCGGCCTGCCGGTTCAGATAGGCCCGCGCGGCGCCGGCCAGCATGACGCCGGGCCGGTCGTTGGCGCCGAACAGCAGCGGCCGTTCGAAGGCGCCGGTGGCCAGCACGATGCGCTCGGCATCGATCATCCAGCGGCGCAGGCGCACGGCCCCGGAAACCTCCTCGACGAGGCCGACCAGATTGCCGTCATAATGGCCATAGGCCGTGCAACGCGGCAGCAGGGTCACCTTCCCGCTCGCCCGCAGCCGCGCCAGCACCGCCTCGACCCAGGCGCCATGGGGCTGGCCGTCGATCTCGGCATTCTCGCTGGTGCCGAGGCCGCCGAAGGTGTCCAGCGCCTCGACGACGACGAGGCTTTCGACATGGTCGAGCGCGGCTTCGGCCGCGGCCAGACCGGCGACGCCGCCGCCGATGACGAGGCAATCGACATGTCGGTGCACGGTCTCGTAGGCGTCCGGGTCGGGCTCGACCGGCGCCCGGCCCATGCCGGCGGCGCGGCGGATCAGCCGCTCGTAGAAGGGCCAGGCGGCGACCGGCCATTTGAAGGTCTTGTAGTAGAAGCCCGAGGGAATCAGGGGCGCGATCAGATCGTTGACTGCCATCAGGTCGAAGCCGACCGTCGGCCAGCAATTCTGGCTGCGCGCGACCAGGCCGGGCACCAGCCGCACCTGGGTCGCCTTGACGTTCGGCTCGCGCCGCGCGCCCTCGCCGATCTCGACCAGCGCATTCGGCTCGTCGGCCCCGTAGGCGACAAGGCCGCGCGGGCGATGGTACTTGAAGCTGCGGGCCAGGAGATCGACGCCGTTGGCGATCAGCGCGGAGGCGAGCGTATCGCCCTCATAGCCGACATGGCGGCGCCCGTTGAAGCGGAATTCGATCGGCCGGCCGCGCTCGATGCGCCCGCCGCTTGCCGCGCGCCAGCCGCTCATGCCACGGCCTCGCTCAGGAAGGCATTGGTGCGGGTATCGCGCGTGACGGCGAACCAGCGGCGGCACCCGGCGGCGTGGAACCAGAGCTCGCGATGCGGACCGGCAGGATTGTCGCGGCGATAGACGTAGTCGTTCCAGTCCCCGTCCGGGCCGGCGGCCGGATCGAGCGGCAGGGTGGCGGCCGGCCGCTTCAGGTCGGCGCCGCCGTAGCTGAATTCGGCCATGGCGCGCAGGCCGCAACAGGGACAGGGAATGCGCATGGATCAATGCATCCAGGGGCTGGAGCCGGAGCCGCGTTCGTCGAGCAGGTCGCCCGTGTCGAAGCGATCCAGGGTGAAGCGGTCGGCGATCGGATGGGGTCGGTCGGTCGCGACGAGATGCGCCAGCGCCGTGCCGGCGGCGGGCGTGCCCTTGAAGCCGCCGTAGCACCAGCCACCGTTGAGATAGAGACCGGCCAGCGGCAGGCGCGTGATGATCGGGCTGCCGTCCATGGTCATGTCGACCGTGCCGCCCCAGCTGCGCATCATCCGCAGCCGGCGGATGGCGGGGAACAGGGCCGCGGCGGATTCGACGACATGGTCGAGCACATGCGGGTCGCCGCGCTGCGCATAGGAATTGCAGCCGTCGATGTCGCCGCCCATGACCAGCTCGCCCTTGTCGGACTGGTTGATGTAGACATGCAGCGCGCCCGAGACCGCCACGACATCCAGCATCGGCTTGACCGGCTCGGAAACTAGGGCCTGCAGGACATGGCTTTCCATCGGCAGGCGCAGGCCCGCCATGCCGGCGAGCCGGCCGGAATCGCCGGCGACGCAGATCGCCACCTTGTCGGCCGCGATCGGGCCGCGGGTCGTCTCGACGCCGGTGACGCGGTCGCCGTCGCGGCGGAGCCCCGTCACCTCGCAGTTCTGGATGATGTCGACGCCGCGCGCATCGGCGGCGCGGGCATAGCCCCAGGCGACCGCATCGTGGCGCGCCGTGCCGCCGCGCTTCTGGATCAGCCCGCCGAGGATCGGAAAGCGCGCCCCGGCCGACAGGTCGAGCCCCGGCATCAGCCGGCCGAGATCGTCACGCGTCAGGAGTTCCGCATCGACGCCGTTCAGCCGCATGGCGTTGCCGCGGCGGTGCAGGGCGGAGATCTCCGCATTGCTGTGCGCGATGTTGACCATGCCGCGCTGGCTGAACATGACGTTGAAGTTCAAATCGGCGCTGAGGCCCTCCCACAGCTTCAGGGCATGTTCGTAGAAGCGGGAATTGGCCGTGAGCAGGTAGTTGGAGCGCACGATGGCGGTGTTGCGGCCGGTATTGCCGCCGCCGAGCCAGGCCTTCTCGAGCACTGCGACATCCGTGATGCCGTAGGTCTTGGCGAGATAGTAGGCCGTCGCCAGGCCATGGCCGCCGCCGCCGATGACGATCACCTGGTAGCGCGCCCGCGGCGCCGGATCGCGCCAGGCCGCCGCCCAGGAGCGGTGACCGGTGAGCGCCTGCCGGGCCAGGGCGAAGACCGAATAGGGGGTCATGCGGCCGCATCCGGCAGGATGAGCGCGGGATCGTAGGCGAACAGGGCGGGCGAGCCGCCGGTATGCAGGAACACCACGGTCTCGTTCCGGCCGATCCGGCCGCTGCGGATATGGTCGATCAACCCGGCCAGGCACTTGGCCGAATAGACCGGGTCGACCAGCACGCCCTCCAGGCGCGCCAGCAGCGCGAGCGCCTCGCGGCCCGCCTCGGTCGGGGCGCCATATTGCGCGCCGATCTGGTCGTCGATCAGCGACAGGGCCGCGGCGGTCGGCACGCGCGGCAGCCCGAGGATCGGGCCCGCCTCGGCGGTCTCGGCGATCACCTTGTCGACCAGATAGCCGACCTTGCGGCTGACGCTGACGCCGGTGACGCGATAGCCGGGCTGCAGGTTGCATTCGCCGAGGACGAGGCCCGCATAGGTGCCGCCCGAGCCGACCGCGACATAGAGATGCTCCGGCGCGATGCCGGCTTGCGCGAATTGCTGCATCATCTCGGCGGTCGCCATGACGTAGCCGGCCATGCCCTGCGGGCTGGACCCGCCGAGCGGCATGATCATGACCCGGTGCCCCTCGCGCTCGAGCCGTGCGGCGAGATCCGGGATCGCGGTGCCGAAATCCCAGCGCGGCTCGGTTTCGACCAGATGGACATTCGCCCCGAACAGATGGTCGAGCAGCAGGTTGCCGGTGGTCGGATGCGGCTCGCCGGGCACGCCGCCGAGCACCAGTTCGACCCGCAAGCCGGCGCGCGCGCCCATGGCGGCGGCGATCCGGGCGAGGTTCGACTGGTAGCCGCCGCACACGATGACGGTGTCGCAGCCTTCCGCGAGGGCCCGCCCCAGGATGAATTCCAGCTTGCGGACCTTGTTGCCGCCGAGGCCGGCGGCGGTGAGGTCGTCGCGCTTCAGGAAGATGCGCGGCCCGCCGAGATGGCGCGACAGCGCGGGCGCCTCCTCCAGCGGGCTCGGGCCATGCAGGGCGCGCAGCCGCGGCAGGGCGTCCAGGCGGGCAAGGATGTTCGATGCATCGAGTGCCATGATCAGGCCTTCGCGACGGAGATCGTCTGCAGGTCGGTATAGGTGGCGAGGCCCCAGCTGCCGTTCTCGACGCCGATGCCGGACCATTTGTGCCCGCCGACCGGCGCGATCGGCATCAGGGCGAGATGCTGGTTGACCCAGACGGTGCCGCAGTCCATCGCGCCGGCCAGTTCGGCGGCCCGCTCGGCGTTGCCGCTCCAGACCGAACCCGACAGGCCGAAGCGGGTCGCATTGGCCCGCTCCAGCACCTCGGCCTCGTCGCGGAAGCTCAGGATCGGCAGCAGCGGGCCGAACTGCTCCTCGGCGACCAGCCGCGCGCCGTCGTCGAGACCGGTGACGAGCTGCGGCGCCAGGAAATAGCCGCCGGCCTCCGGCAGGATGGCCGCGCCGTGCAGCGTGCCGCCGTCCCGGCGCGCATCCTCGGCGAGGTCCTGCACGCGGGTCCATTGCGGCGCCGTGGAGATCGGGCCGAGATCGACGCCGTCGTCGAAGCCGTTGCCGATGCGCGTGCTGGCGATGCGGGCGACCAGCGCCGCCTTCACCGGCTCGTAGACGTCCTCGTGGACATAGAGCCGCTTGATGGCGCAGCAGACCTGCCCGGTATTCTGGAAGGCACCCCAGAACAGCTTGTCGGCGATCGCCTCCGGCTGCACGTCGTCGAGCACGATGGCGGCGTCGTTGCCGCCGAGTTCCAGGGTCACGCGCTTCAGATCGGCGGCCGCCGCGCCGGCCACGCTCTTGCCGGCCTCGACCGAGCCGGTCAGCGAGACCTTGCGGATCGCCGGATGCGCCGCCAAGGCGCGGCCGAGCGCGTCGCCGCCGGAGACGATGGTCAGCACGCCGGCCGGGATCACGTCCTGCAGCAGGGCGCCGAGGCGCAGCGTGGCCAGCGGCGTGAAGGGCGATGGCTTCAACACGATGGCGTTGCCGGCGAGCAGCGCCGGCGCGATCTTCCAGACCGCCGAGATGACCGGATAGTTCCACGGCGCGATGCCGGCCACGACGCCGAGTGGGCGGCGATGCACCGAGACCCGCATGGCGTCGTCGTCGCGGATCAGCTCGACCGGTATTTCGAGGCCCGCGGTGTGCTCGAACCAGCGCGCCGCGCCCATCACCTCGCCGATCGCCTTCGGCAGCGGGCGTCCCTGCTCGCGACAGATGAGCCGGCCGATCTCCTCGGCATGGGCGCGCAGCGTCTCGGCGCAGGCGACCAGCACGCGGCGGCGGGCGGCAAGGTCGCGCGACCACGGGATGAAGGCGCGCCCGGCGGCGTCGATCGCCGCATCGAGCTGGTCCAGGCCGCATTCCGGCGCCGTCGCGAACACCTTGCCGGTGGCCGGATCGACGACATCGAAGGACTCGCGCGCACCGACCAGTTTGCCGTCGATCAGCATGGCCTCGTTCATTCTGCCCGTTCGCCCCGTGACATGCATTGGTGGATGGAGTGTTCAAAACATACGCATCATGAACATATGTTCGCAAGATCAATTTTTGATCGGCCGACCGGCGCTGGTTTCCTCGGCGCCAAGACCGAATGGGCGCGTCGCATAGCCCATCGGGGCCCGTCGCAGTGCAAGACCTTTGCGATCCCGAACGAAATCGGTCTTGCGCTGGCGCCGGGCCTGCGGACGGCGCGAGGCCGGGACGGCACCGCTGCGATCTCGGCATGGCAGAAGCGCTATTGCGAACTTTAATTCATCATGCGAACGATAGGCATCGTGGGATCGCGGCGCCATCGCGACCCGGCGCAGCAGGACCAGTGACCCGACCTGGGTTGAGCCGGTCCGCGCGCCAGGACCGTGCTCGCCCGCGCATCAATCACGCATATGGTCGAACAAGTGTTCGTCATTTGCACGTCTTTGGGAAGCGATCATTCATCGCGGACGAGCATGAGGGATCCGGCGCTATGATGAGCCAAGAGCAGAACGACCTGATCACCCGGACGGGTCCCAAGGCCCCGGCCGGGAAGCTGATGCGCATGTACTGGCAGCCTGCCGCGCTGGTCGATGAACTGCAGGGCGAGCGCCCGATCCGGCCGGTGCGGCTGCTCGGCGAGAATTTCGTGCTGTTCCGCGACGAGGCCGGCCGCTACGGGCTGCTCGACCGGGACTGCCCGCATCGCGGCGCCGATCTCGCCTTCGGCCGGCTCGAGCATGGCGGCCTGCGCTGCGCGTTCCACGGCTGGCTGTTCGATGTCGACGGCAAGTGCCTGGAGACGCCGGCCGAACCGGCCGATTCCAAGCTCTGCGCCGGCATCCGGCAGCGGTCCTATCCGGTGGTCGAGAAGAGCGGCATCCTGTGGGCCTATCTCGGCGCGGGCACGCCCCCGGCCTTCCCGGAGATCGACTGCTTCACCGCGCCCGGGAGCCACACCTTCGCCTTCAAGGGCATGATGAACTGCAACTGGCTGCAGGCGCTGGAGGTCGGCATCGACCCCGCCCATGCCTCCTTCCTGCACCGCTTCTTCCATGACGAGGACCCGTCGGCCTCCTACGGCAAGCAGTTCCGCGCCGCCTCGGCCGGCAGCGACCTGCCGATGACCCGGATCCTGCGCGAATACGACAGGCCGATCATCAATGTCGAAAAGACCGAATACGGCCTGCGCCTGATCGCGCTGCGCCAGATCGACCAGGACCGCACCCATGTCCGGGTGACCAACCAGCTGTTCCCGCATGCCTTCGTCATTCCGATGAGCGCGGAAATGACGATCACGCAGTGGCATGTGCCGATCGACGACGAGAACTGCTACTGGTACGCGATCTTCACGAGCTTCACTACGCCCGTCGACAAGCAGAAGATGCGCGATCAGCGCCTCGAACTCTACGCGCTTCCGGACTATGTCTCGCGCCGCAACAAGTCGAACGACTACGGTTTCGATCCGCACGAGCAGGCGACCGAGACCTATACGGGCATGGGCCTCGACATCAACGTGCACGACCAGTGGGCCGTCGAATCGATGGGCGCCATCCAGGACCGGACGCGCGAGCATCTCGGCCAGTCCGACAAGGCGATCATCCAGTACCGCCGCCTGCTGCGCCAGGAGATCGAGAAGGCCGCGTCGGGCGGCGGCACGCCGCTCCTGGTGCTCGACGAGGCGCATGCGCGCAGCATCCAGGGCCCGGCGACGATGGACGGCATCGGCCCGACCGCCGGCTGGGAAATCTACTGGATGGAGGTCGACGTGAAGCGCCGCCGCGGCGCGCCCTGGGCCGCCCCGGTTCCCGCCGAGATCGCCGCGCAGGTGCCCCACCTGACCGCAGCCCAGTGATGGCGGCTGCGTGATAGCAGCCCCGAGACCCCGACCGGATCAGCCAGCGGAGTGGCCAACGTGAGTTTTGTCGAACGCCACGGGCTCCAGACCGTGGAGCGCCGGGACGCCGCCCGACGCGTCGCCGAGATCGTCCGCAGCGAGAAGCTCGAACTGGTCCGCCTGTCCTTTCCGGACCAGCACGGCATCCTGCGCGGCAAGACGCTGGTCGCCGAGGAGGCCCTGAAGGCCCTCGACGGCGGCTGCACCCTGTCCACGACGATGTTCGCCAAGGACACCTCGCACCGCTCGGTGTTCCCGGTCTTCACCACCAATGGCGGCTTCGGCATGCCGGAAATGCAGGGCGCGGCGGATGCGCTGATGATCCCGGACCCGGACAGCTTCCGCGTCCTGCCCTGGGCCGAGAAGACCGGCTGGCTGCTGTGCGATGCCCATTTCCACGACGGCCGGCCGGTGCCCTTCGCCACGCGCCATCTCTATCGCACCGTTCTGCAATCGCTCGCCGCGCGCGGCTACGAGTTCATGGCCGGGCTCGAGGTGGAGTTCCACGTCTTCAAGGTCGAAGACGCTCATATGCGGCCGGCCGATGCCGGGCAGCCGGGCGAGCCGCCCGCGGTCAGCCTGCTGTCACACGGCTACCAGTATCTGACCGAGCAGCGCTTCGACCAGATCGCGCCGGTTCTCGATATCGTCCGCCGCGACATCCAGGCCATGGGCCTGCCACTCCGGTCGGTTGAGGTCGAGTTCGGCCCGAGCCAGTGCGAATTCACCTTCCAGCCCACGGCCGGCTTGCTGCCGGCCGATCTCATGGTGCTGTTCCGCAGCGCCGTGAAGCAGATCTGCCGCCGGCACGGCTATCACGCCACCTTCATGTGCCGGCCCCGGATCCCGAACGTGGTCTCGTCGGGCTGGCACCTGCACCAATCGCTGGTCGACCGCACCACCGGCACCAATGCCTTCATGGCCGACGCGCCGGGCGCTCCGCTGTCGGCGGCCGGACAGGGTTATCTGGCCGGCCTCCTCGACCACGCGCGTGCCGCGACGGTGTTCAGCACGCCGACCATCAACGGCTACAAGCGCTATCGCTCCTTCTCGCTGGCACCGGACCGCGCGGTCTGGGCGCGCGACAACCGCGGCGCCATGATCCGCGTGCTCGGCGGCCCCGGCGATCCGGGTACGCGGCTGGAAAACCGCGTCGGCGAGCCGGCCGCCAATCCCTATCTCTACATGGCGTCGCAGGTGCTGGCCGGCATGGACGGCATGGCGCGCGCGCTCGATCCCGGTCCGTCGGCGGACGTGCCCTACGAAGCCGACCGGCCGCTGTTGCCCCGGACGCTGCAGGAGGCGGTGGCCGCTCTCGATGCCGACACCTTCTTCCGTAGTGCGATGGGCGATACATTCGTCGACTACTACGTGCATATCAAGACGGCCGAGATTGCCCGCTTCCAAGCAGAGGTGACGGATTGGGAGCATCGGGAGTATTTCGAGATCTTCTGAAACCGTAGTTCTGTCGGCAGGTCGCCAGTCGGCGGAACGGTCCGGGCGTACATGCCGCGGCACAAGTGGCGCGCGCTCGGGACACGGTTTGTCGGCACTGTGCGATCATGAGATTGACTGATTGCTGGAATGGCCGGAATTGATGGGACGTCCAGGGCCGGCGCACGCCGCCGAGGCCGGGGAGAGGTGAGGCATGCTCGACGAGACTGCAACGACTGACGACAAGCCCCGCGACTTCGTGGCGTCGCTGGAGCACGGATTGAGCGTGCTGATGAGTTTCGATGCCGCCAATCCGAGCATGAGCCTGTCGCAGGTTGCCGACCGTACCGGCATGACGCGCGCCGGCGCCCGGCGCTACCTGCTCACGCTGGCCCATCTCGGCTTCATCGCGCGCGACGGCCGCTCCTTCCGGCTGACCCCCAAAGTCCTCAATCTCGGCTACTCCTACCTGTCGGCCCTGCCTTTCTCGGAATTCGCCATGCCGCTCCTGGAGGCGGCGAGCGCCGCCTCGGAGCAGACGGTGGCGCTGGCGGTCCGCGACGGGACGGAATCGGTCTACACCGCACGTGCCATCGCCCAGCGCGCCCTGGCGGTGACGGTCCCGGTCGGACGGCGGCTGCCGCTGATCTCGACCTCGACCGGCCGGGCGATGTTGGCCTTCGATACGCCGGAGGCGATCGACCGCCTGATCGAGACCAGCCGGCCGGTGCTGCTGACCGACAAGACCACGGTCGACCCGCAACTGCTCCGGCGCGAACTGGAACTGGTGCGCAGCCGCGGCTACGCCCTGGTAGAACAGGAGGTCGAGGTCGGCGTGCGCTCGCTGGCGGTTCCGTTCTTCGACAGCCAGCAGAAGGTCGCCGGGGCGGTGACGGCGCTGACCAGCATGAGCGCGGTCTCGACCCGGCAGCTGCTGTCGGACATCTTCCCGATCGTGCGCCATGTCGCGGTCCAGTTGGAAACCGCCCTCAAGGCCGGTCGGGGCGACGTCTTCACCTGACCGATCGTCTGTGCCCGGCCCCGGGCTTGCCCGCCCTACGTGCGCGGCGCGAGAGGGCGAGAATGCCCGACCGCCGAGGTCCGGTCCGGGCCGGTCGCGTTTGCGGGTCAATCGTGATCATCGTCGCCGTGGCGGTGATCGCGGCCGCGGCCCTCTCCCCTGCGGCCGACCATCGCCAGAGTGGCAGGATCGAACCGGCCCTGCAGCCGCTCTCCGGCGGCGTTGACCGCGTGGACGCGATAGCAGCCGTCATGGGCGCGGATCATTTCGACCGTCCAACCCTCGGCCTCGAGCTTGCGCTGCAAGGCCTCGCGGGGCTGCCAGTCGGCCAGCGGCACCCGACAATAGGAATCCGCCGCCACCGGACCGGAGCCGAGCGCGAGGAAAAGCAGAATGGTGCCGGCGATGCGGATCACGGAGGCGTCTCCAGTAGGGCGACACGAGGCCGATCGGACCACGTCAGGCTGACGATGGGCTGAACGCCGCGAAAAAAATCCCGATCCGCCCTTCGCCCGACCGCGCTAGGTTGCCGAAGCGGCCGAAGCGGGGGCGTGATGCGGATACTTCTCGTCGAAGACGACATGGTGCTCGGCCAGGCCGTGCGCGACCAGCTCGTCGCCGACGGCCATTCCGTCGACTGGACGACCCGCGTTGCCTCGGCTTCCGACGCCGTCCGCGCCGCCATTTTCGACCTCGTCCTGCTCGACCTGATGCTGCCCGATGGCCGGGGGCTCGATTTCCTGAAGGGCCGTCGCGTCGGCGGAGATGTCACCCCGGTGGTCATCCTCACCGCCCGCGACCAGATCTCCGACCGCATTGCCGGCCTCGACGCCGGTGCCGACGACTACATGGTGAAGCCCTTCGACCTCAAGGAACTTTCCGCCCGTGTCCGCGCCGTCGGCCGGCGCTATTCCGGCAATCCGAACCCGCTCGTCACCCACGGCGACCTGGAGATCGATCTCGCCGGACGCACGGTCCGTCGCGGCGGCAAGGTGGTGGCGCTGACCCAGCGCGAGTGGGCACTCTTCGAGGCTTTCGTGGAGCGTCCGAACGCGCTTCTTTCCAAGACGCAGTTGGAGGAACGGCTCTATTCCTTCGACGCCGAGATCGAGAGCAACACCATCGAGGTCTATATCGCGCGGCTGCGCAAAAAGGTCGGTGCTGAGACGATCGAGACGGTGCGCGGCATGGGTTACCGCCTTGGCAGCCCGGGGCGTCGGCCGTGAGAGCCGCGCTCCGCTTCGCCGGACGCAGTCTGCGCCGCCGCCTGGCCTTCGGGATCGGCATCGGCATGGCGATCCTCTGGCTCGCGGCCGCCACCGTCGCGGGCCTTGTCCTGCGCCACGAGATCGATGAGGTGTTCGACAGCGCGCTCCAGGAAGTCGCCCAGCGCGTCCTGCCGCTTGCCTATGCCGAGGTGCTGGCACGCGACAGCGACGAACCGCAGCGCGTGCCCCCAGTCGGCCCGCACCGGGAATATATCACCTACGTGGTGCGCGACGCCGCCGGGACGGTGCTCCTCCAGTCGAGCGACGCCGACCGCTCCGCCATCCCGAAGGACCTCACCCACGGCTTCGCCACCACCGCGACGCTGCGCACCTATACCGAGGCCGCCGTGCAAGGCACCATCCTGGTCACCACCGCGGAGGACCTCGCCCATCGTGGCGCGGCCGTCCGCAAGGCGGTCCTGGCGCTGCTCTGGCCGCTCGCCGCCCTGGTGCCGGTGGCGGTCGCCGGTGTCTGGCTCGCCGTATGGCTCACGCTGCGTCCGGTCCTGGAGTTCAGCAGCGGGCTGGAAGCGCGCGGGCGCGGCAATCTCTCGGCCGTGTCGATCGAGGGCCTGCCGGACGAGATCCTGCCGCTTGCCGATGCGGTCAATGCGCTGATCGCCCGCCTGCGCAGCGCTCTGGAGGCCGAACGCGGGTTCACGGCCAACAGCGCCCACGAACTGCGCACCCCGATCGCCGCTGCGCTCGCCCAGACCCAGCGGCTCGTCGCCGAACTCGCCGACGAACCGCGTCGCGAGCGGGCCCGGGCGATCGAACAGTCCTTGCGCCGGCTGTCGCGGCTGTCCGAAAAGCTGCTGCAACTCGCCAAGGCGGAAGGCGGCGGGCTGGTCTCCGAGCACCCGGCGCCGCTCGGGCCGGTGCTACGCCTGATCGTCGAAGAACTCGACCGCCAGTTCGATTGCAGCGAACGGCTGGATGTCGCGATCCCGCCCGACGGCGGGCCTGCGCTGGACCTCGATCCGGACGCCTTTGCGGTGCTTGCCCGCAACCTGGTCGAAAACGCCGTCCGGCATGGCGATCCGGATGGATCGGTCCGCATTCGGCTCGCCGCCGACCGCTTTGAAGTGACGAATGGCGGTCCGGCCGTGCCGGCCGATCGGCTTTCCGCCCTGACCCGGCCTTTCGAGCGCGGTCCGACTCGTGCCGCCGGGTCCGGCCTCGGCCTCGCCATAGCGGCGGCCATTTGCGAGGGCGCCGGGCTGACGCTGGACCTCGCGTCGCCCGTTCCCGGCGGAAGCGACGGCTTCCGGGCCACCGTCCGCTTCGCTCGCGCGACCGGCTCCGGACGCGCCCGATCCTGACGCCGGGCTGAACGACTTTCGACCGCGCTTTCAGTTGGGCGTCAGCGGAGCGCCCGACAGTGCCCCAGGCCAACGAGCCTGGAGACACCACCATGACCAAGCGCATCATCGTTCTGACGGCCCTTCTCGCTTCGACCGCGGTCGTCGGCTCTGCCTTTGCGGCCGGCCACTTCGCCAGGTTCGCCGGCGACCCCATGGCGGCGATCGCGGGCGCCTTCGACGAGGATTACGGCCGGATCGTCCTGGCCTCGGCTGACGGGCACGACGGCCACCACCGCCGCCGGGAAGAGCATTCCGAACGGCGCCGGCATCACGACAATCGCGACCATCACGGCCGCCGCCACCACGACGATGACGATGACGATGACGACGATCACGGCACCGGTCGCGACGGCACCCACCGCCGCGGCACCGCTTTCTCGCCGACCGGCCCGAGCGATCCGTCCGCCCCGATGCCCCAGAACGGGCTCTTCGGCGGCAAGGGCCGGCCGAAGGTCGAGGTGCAGTGAAGCGATCGGACCGGACAAGGACAGCGACCATGAAGACCACTCTTGCGGCCCTCGCCGCCACCACCGCCCTGATCGCCCCGGGCCTCGCCGAAGCCCGCGACGTCACCTTGGAAACCCAGCTGAAGGCCTATGGCGGGCCGGGGGCCTATGTCGCGCTCTACGTCACCGATGCCGCCGGCAAGTATCAGGGCACGCTCTGGATGGCCGGAGGCAAGGCCAAGTACTACCGCCACCTGTCGGACTGGCAGCGCCTGTCCGGAGGCAGCGCGGCCGAGATCGACGGTATCACCGGCGCCAGCATCGGTGCCGGCAAGACCCTCAAGATCACCGTCGATCTCGCCGACACCCTGATCGACGCCGGCTACCGGTTGCATGTCGACACCTCCGTGGAGGACGGCCGCGACAATCCCTCCGAGATCGTCGCGCCGATCGCAACGGAAGCCTCCGGCAAGGCACTCGCCGGCAAGGGCTATGTGAAGTCCTTCAAGATCACCTTCTGAACCGACCGGTATCCGCCATGCTTCGCCGCCTGCATTCGCTCCCCGGCATCGCGCTCGCCGTGATCCTCTCCGTGACCGCGCTGACCGGTGCCGTCCTGTCGGTCGAGCCGGCCATCGACCGCCTGTCCAACCCGCCCATTTCGGCGTCCGCCACGGTCGCCGACCTCGCCGCCAAGGTGGCGGCGCGCCACGAGACGGTGGAGCGGATCACCGTCCGCCCGACCGGAATCGTGACGGTCGCCTATACGGACGGCGAGGAGGCGGCCGTCGAGCGCGTCGATCCGGCGACCGGGGCCGGCCTCGGCCCCTGGCAGCCCTCCGGCGTCTTCCGTTTCGTGACCGACCTGCACCGCGCCTTCCTGGTCGGCGATGCGGGGCGGATTGCGGCGGCCGGGTCGGCCCTGGCCATGCTGACGATGTCGGTCTCCGGCATCGCCCTGCTGCTCAGGGCGCTGGGCGGCTGGCGGGGGATGTTCGGGGTGGTACGTGGACCGGTCCCGCAGCGCTGGCACCTGCAGGCCGGGCGCTTCGCCGTCGTCGGCCTGCTGGTGAGCTCTCTGACCGGCCTGTGGATGACGGCGGACACGTTCGGCCTGATTGCCCAAGACGCGGTCGGTAGTCCCGCCGTGTCGGCCTCGGGCGGTGCGCCCGCTCCGGTCGGCTCGCTCGAGGCTCTGCGGGAAACGCCGCTGGCCGCGCTGCAACGGCTCGACTTCCCGGCCGCCGACGATCCCAGCGGCGTCTTCACGCTGAAGACATCCGCGGGCGAAGGCCTCGTCGACCCGGCGACCGGCATCCTGGCGGGTTTCACGCCGGCCGGCCTCCCGGAGCGCGTCCAAGCCGTCGTTACGATGCTCCATACCGGCCGCGGCCTGTGGCTTGTCGGTCTTCTCCTCGGCCTTTCGGCCGCCGCCGTGCCGGTCCTCGGCGCCACCGGCCTCGCCGCCTGGTGGCGCCGTCGCCGCGACACCGCCACCGCCGCAACGGTCCTGGCCGGCAATCCCGATACGGTGATCCTGGTCGGCAGCGAGAGCAACGCCACCTGGGGCTTCGCGAAGAGCCTGCAGACGGCTCTCGGCCAGGCCGGCCACGTCGTCCACATCGCCGCGATGAACGCGCTTGGCCCGGAGCATCTTCAGGCCGAGCGGCTCCTGATCCTGACCGCCACCTATGGTGACGGCGACGCGCCGGCCTCGGCGCGCCGGTTCCAGGCCCGGCTGGCGAAGCTCGATGGCCAGATTCCGTATGCGGTGCTCGGTTTCGGCGATCGGACCTTCCCGGATTTCTGTGGCTACGCTGCCGCGGTCTCCGCTGCGCTCGCCGACAAGGGCTGGCCCTGCCTGATGCCGCTGAAGCGGATCGATCGCCAGTCCGCCCAGGAATTCGGCCAGTGGGGCCGCGATCTCGGCATTCTGCTCGGCCATCCGCTGCAACTCGAGCATGTTGCCGATCGGGTCCGGACCACCGTGCTGGAACTCGCCGAACGGGAGGACTACGGCGCCGCCGTCGGCGCGCCGGTCGCCATCCTGCGCTTCCGCGCTCCGCTGCAGGGCGGCCGGCCGGGCCGGCTGCCGAAATTCGAAGCCGGCGATCTTGTCGGCATCGTTCCGCCTGGCAGCGCCATGCCGCGCTTCTATTCTCTCGCCTCCTCGACCCGCGACGGCATCCTCGAAATCTGCGTCCGGCTCCGGGAGGGCGGGCTCTGCTCCACCTTCCTGCACGGACTGCAACCCGGCGGCCGCATCGACGCCTTCATCCGCGACAATCCGAGCTTCCGGCCGGCCGAGGGGACAGCACCGCTGATCCTGATCGGCGCCGGGGCCGGCATCGGTCCGCTCGCCGGCTTCGTGCGGGCGAACGATGCGGGTCGCCCGGTCCATCTCTACTGGGGCGGCCGCAGCCCGGCTTCCGACTTCCTCTACGAGCACGAATTGGCCCAGTACCTGGCCGAAAGACGCCTGACCTCGCTGGTGACGGCCTTCTCCCGGGGGCCCGGCAGCCCGGCCCATATCCAGGACCGCATCGCCGCCGATGCCCCGCGCCTGCGCGAACTGATCCGGCACGGCGCCCAGGTGCTCGTCTGCGGCGGGCGCGACATGGCGCAATCGGTCACGCACGCGCTGGAGCTGGTCGTCCGTCCGCTCGGCCTCGATCTCGCCACCCTGAAATCCACCGGACGCTACGTCGAGGACGTCTATTGAGGCCCGTCATGCCGGATTTCCACGCCGAAGCGTCCGCTCTGCCGGAGACGGACATCCGCCAGGTGCTGAGCGGCCCGACCATGGGTTCGCGCTGGACGGCGGTCTACCACGCGCCCGCCAGTTTCGACGCGGCCGGGCTGCGGACCGCCCTGCAGGCCGCGGTCGATCGGGTCGACGACCAGATGTCCAGCTGGAAGCCCGGTTCCGACCTCAACCGCCTCAATGCCGCGCCGGTCGGGCGATGGATCGACCTGCCGGTCGAACTCGCCACCGTTCTCGACGCTGCGCTCGCCGTCGGGACGGCTTCGGGCGGCGCCTTCGACATCGGCGTCGGTGATCTCGTGAGGGCCTGGGGCTTCGGTGCCGGAGCCGGCATGCCCGATCCGGCGGCCGCCGCGCAGGCGGCGCACCTGCGCCTCGCCTCGCCGCCGCAGAGCCTCGAACTCGATTGCGTCAATCGGCGGGCCCGCAAGCATGCTGCGCTGCGCCTGGATCTCTCGGGCATCGCGAAGGGTTTCGGCGTCGACGAACTCGGGCGCGCCATGGCCGCGGCCGGGCTTCGCTCCTGGCTGGTCGGCATCGACGGCGAGATGCTTGCCCGCGGCACCAAGCCCGGCGGCCGGCCCTGGGCGATCGCCCACGAAAGTCCGCGCGAGGGCCACCGCGAGATTGCCGGCATTCTCGAACTGGTCGACTGCGCGGTCGCCACCTCCGGCGACTACCGCCACGTCCAGGAGGTCGACGGGCGCCGCGTCTCCCACACGATGGACCCCCGCCGCAACGCACCGCTCGCCTCCGACCTGGCTTCGGTCACCGTGCTGGCGGACACATGCATGGCGGCCGATGCCTGGGCGACCGCCATCCTGGTCGCCGGCGCCGCGGCGGGACGCGAGCTCGCCGGCCGACGGGGATTGCGGGTTCTGGCATTCGATCGGAACGGCGCGATGGTTCTGTCTCTGGAGGGACGGTCGCGACAGGATGCCGTTGCTAGGCATCCATGATGACGTTGGCATCCGCCGCGCCTTCGTTCGGTCATGGCGTCAACCCTCCGACCCCGCGATCCGGCGGCGGCACGACAGTCAGGCCCTGGGCGGGCGTCCGACAGGTCCGCATGCCGCAGCCGAGACGACGGCAACCACCTCCCCGGCGACGGCCGGAGCGTCGCAGAATCGTCATGATCTGTCGATAAGTCTCGACTTATGGACCAAGAGCAGACCATACTCGCCTTGGCAGCGCTCGCGCAGCCGACCCGGCTCGACACCTTCAGGATGCTGGTCGCCAGTGCGCCCGCGCCGATTCCGGCCGGCGAACTCGCGCGCCGCTTGGCCGTCCCGCACAACACCATGTCGGCGCATCTGGCCGTGCTGGCCAGGGCCGGCCTGGTCACGGCCGAACGCCGGAGCCGTTCGATCCTCTACCGGGCCGAGATCCCGCAACTTCGCGCCGCACTGGGCTTCCTGCTCGACGACTGTTGCGGCGGACATCCGGAGCTGTGCGGCCTGCTGACAACCACACCCTCTTCATGTTGCACGCCGGAGACCGCCGATGGCTGATCGCGTCTACAACGTCCTGTTCCTGTGCACCGGCAACACGGCCCGTTCGATCCTGGCAGAGTCGATCCTGCGCAGGGACGGCGCCGGCCGGTTCAACGCCTATTCGGCGGGCAGCCAGCCGAAGGGTATGGTCAATCCCTTCGCGCTCAAGGTCCTGAAGGCCTACGAGTATCCGACCGAGGGCTTCTCGTCGAA
>NZ_JAHHZF010000009.1:0-73867 GCF_018729455.1 Prosthecodimorpha staleyi
AACGTGAAGCTCGTCGTCGAGCTGATCGTGCCGATCGCCATGGAGGAGAAGCTCCGCTTCGCCATCCGTGAAGGCGGCCGCACCGTCGGCGCCGGCGTCGTCGCCAAGATCATCGCCTGATGTCGGTTCGGGAATGCGGGGCGCGCGGTTCCGCCGCGCCCCGCTTCCCGTCTGAACCTTCGAGGATACCGAAATGAACGGTCAGAACATCCGAATCCGCCTCAAGGCGTTCGACCACAGGGTGCTGGACGCCTCGACGCGCGAGATCGTCTCGACGGCCAAGCGCACCGGCGCTCATGTCCGCGGTCCGGTCCCGCTGCCGACGCGGATCGAGAAGTTCACGGTGAACCGGTCGCCGCACATCGACAAGAAGAGCCGCGAGCAGTTCGAAATCCGGACGCACAAGCGGCTCCTGGACATCATCGACCCGACCCCGCAGACCGTGGACGCGCTGATGAAGCTCGACCTCGCCGCCGGCGTCGACGTCGAGATCAAGCTCTGAGACCCCAAGCTCCTTCTGGGCGAACCCGGTCGGAGCCTCTGATGACGTACACACGGGACATCACGGTTCAGTGACGTTTCCGGCAACAATAGAGAGAACGCCATGCGTTCAGGTGTGATCGCAACGAAGCTGGGGATGACCCGCATCTACATGGAATCGGGCGAGCAGGTGCCGGTGACGGTCCTGAAGCTCGACGCCTGTCAGGTGGTGGCTCATCGGACCCAGGAGAAGAACGGCTACACGGCCCTGCAGCTGGGTGCCGGCCTCGCCAAGGTGAAGAACACGAGCCGCCCGATGCGCGGCCACTTCGCCGCCGGCTCGGTCGAGCCGAAGCGCAAGGTCGTCGAGTTCCGGGTCGATGCCGACAAGATGATCGAAGTGGGCGCGGAGATCACCGCCGACCATTTCGTCGTCGGTCAGTTCGTGGACGTGACCGGAACGTCGATCGGCAAGGGCTTCGCCGGCGTCATGAAGCGCTGGAACTTCCGCGGTCTGCGTGCAACGCACGGCGTCTCGGTCTCGCACCGCTCGCCGGGTTCGACCGGCAACCGTCAGGACCCGGGTCGTACCTTCCCGGGCAAGAAGATGGCCGGCCATCTCGGCAACGAGCGGGTCACCACCCAGAACCTGAAGGTCGTCCGGACCGATGTCGAGCGCGGCCTGATCATGGTCGAGGGCTCGGTTCCGGGCTCGAAGGGCGGCTGGATCCTGGTGCGCGACGCGGTCAAGCGCGCTGCGCCTGCCAACCTGCCGCTCCCGGGCGCCTTCCGCTCATCCACCGCGGCCGCCGAGGCCACTGCCGAGAAGGGGGCCGAGTGATGGAAATCACGGTCAAGACTCTCGAGGGCGCCGACGCCGGCACCATCACTCTGTCGGACGAGATCTTCGGTCTCGAGCCGCGCGTCGACCTCCTGCAGCGCGTCGTGCGCTGGCAGCTCGCCAAGCGCCAGGCCGGCACGCACAAGACCAAGACCCGTGCGGAAATCGCCCGCACCGGCAAGAAGATGTACAAGCAGAAGGGCACCGGTTCGGCCCGCCATCACTCGGCGCGCGCCAACCTGTTCCGCGGCGGTGGCCGGTCGCACGGTCCGGTCGTGCGCAGCCACGCCCATGACCTGCCGAAGAAGGTCCGCGCCCTCGGCCTGAGGCACGCGCTTTCGGTCAAGGCGGGCACGGGCGCCATCGTGGTCCTGGCGGCTGCCGCCGCCGAGGCTCCGAAGACCAAGGCGGTCAAGGCGCAGCTCGACAAGCTCGGTCTCGCCAATGCCCTGTTCATCACGGGCGCGGAGGTCGACACCAATTTCGGCCTCGCCACCCGCGCGATTCCGAACGTCGACGTGCTGCCCGTCCAGGGCATCAACGTCTACGACATCATGCGCCGGCAGACCCTGGTCCTGACCAAGGACGCCGTCGACGCGATCGAGGCCCGGTTCCGGGTGGAGGCGTGAGCATCATGGTCAATCTCGCTCACTACGACATCATCCGTTCTCCGGTCATCACCGAAAAGGCGACGATCGCGGCGGAGCAAAACAAGGTGGTCTTCAACGTCGCCATCACCGCGACGAAGCCGGAGATCAAGGCCGCCGTCGAGGCGCTGTTCAAGGTGAAGGTGACCGCGGTCAACACGCTGGTCCGGCAGGGCAAGGTGAAGCGCTTCCGCGGCTTCGTCGGCAAGCGGGACGACGTGAAGAAGGCGATCGTGACCCTCGCCGAGGGGCACCGCATCGACGTCACGACGGGCCTCTGAGCCAAAAGGGTATCGCACAATGGCGCTCAAGACTTTCAAGCCCGTCACGCCCGGCCTCCGCCAGCTGGTGATCGTCGACCGGTCGAGCCTGTACAAGGGCAAGCCGGTCAAGACCCTGACCGAGGGCCTCAATCAGACGGGCGGCCGCAACAACCTCGGCCGTATCACGGTCCGGTTCCGCGGCGGCGGCCACAAGCGGTCCTACCGCATCATCGACTTCAAGCGGCGCAAGTTCAACGTGCCGGCGACGGTCGAGCGGCTCGAGTACGACCCGAACCGGACCGCGTTCATCGCGCTGATCCGCTATGCGGACGGCGAGCTGAGCTACATCGTGGCGCCGCAGCGTCTTGCGGTCGGCGACACGGTCGTGTCGGGCCCGTCGGTCGACGTGAAGCCGGGCAACTGCATGCCGATCGGCAACATGCCGGTCGGCACGCTGGTCCACAATGTCGAGATGAAGCCCGGCAAGGGCGGCCAGGTCGCCCGTTCGGCCGGCAACTTCGCTCAGATCGTGGGCCGCGACCAGGGCTACGTGATCCTGCGCCTCAACTCCGGTGAGCAGCGCCTGGTCCACGGCACCTGCCTCGCCACCGTCGGTGCGGTTTCGAACCCGGACCACATGAATACCTCGATCGGCAAGGCCGGCCGGCAGCGCTGGCTGGGTCGTCGCCCGCACAACCGCGGCGTGGCGATGAACCCGGTCGATCATCCGCATGGCGGCGGCGAAGGCCGCACTTCGGGCGGCCGGCATCCGGTCACGCCCTGGGGCAAGCCGACCAAGGGCAAGAAGACGCGTTCGAACAAGGCGACCGACAAGTACGTCGTCCGCTCGCGCCACGCCAAGAAGGGTTGATCTAAACCATGGCTCGTTCTGTCTGGAAAGGCCCGTTCGTCGACGGTTACCTCCTGAAGAAGGCCGAGAAGGCGCGCGCCTCCGGCCGGGCGGAAGTTATCAAGATGTGGAGCCGTCGCTCCACCATCCTTCCGCACTTCGTCGGGCTCACCTTCGGCGTCTATAACGGTCACAAGCATATTCCGGTGCTGGTGTCGGAAGACATGGTCGGCCACAAGTTCGGCGAGTTCTCGCCGACCCGGACCTACTACGGTCATGCGGCCGACAAGAAGGCGAAGAGGAAGTAACCGATGAGCAAGCCGAAAGCCGAGCGCGCGCTCAAGGACAACGAGGCTCAGGCGGTCGCGCGGAACATCCGCGTCAGCCCGCAGAAGCTCAACCTCGTCGCCTCCATGATCCGCGGCAAGAAGGTCGCCACCGCACTGGCGGAGCTGACCTTCTCGCACAAGCGCATCGCCATCGACGTCAAGAAGACGCTCGAGAGCGCGATCGCCAATGCCGAAAACAACCACGACCTCGATGTCGACAGCCTGGTGGTGAGCCAGGCCTTCGTCGGCAAGGCCATGGTGATGAAGCGCTTCCATGCCCGCGCCCGCGGTCGTGCTGGCCGCGTCGAGAAGCCGTTCTCGCATCTGACGATCGTCGTTCGCGAAGTGGAGTCCGCCTGATGGGACAGAAGGTCAACCCGATCGGGCTGCGGCTCGGCATCAACCGGACCTGGGACTCGCGCTGGTACGCCGGCAAGGGCGAGTACGGCAAGCTGCTCCACGAAGACATGAAGATCCGCAAGTATCTCATGACCGAGCTGAAGCAGGCCGCCGTCTCCAAGGTCGTCATCGAGCGTCCGCACCGCAAGTGCCGCGTCACCATCCACTCGGCGCGTCCGGGCGTGGTCATCGGCAAGAAGGGCACCGACATCGACCGTCTGCGCAAGGGCGTCGCCGCCCTGACCGACAGCGAGGTGCACATCAACATCGTCGAGGTGCGCAAGCCCGAGACGGATTCGACCCTCGTCGCCGCGTCGATCGCCCAGCAGCTCGAGCGTCGCGTCGCCTTCCGTCGCGCCATGAAGCGCGCCGTGCAGTCGGCCATGCGGCTCGGAGCCGAAGGCATCCGCATCAACTGCTCGGGCCGTCTCGGCGGCGCCGAGATCGCGCGTCTCGAATGGTACCGCGAAGGCCGCGTGCCGCTGCATACGCTGCGTGCCGACATCGACTTCGGGACGGCCACGGCGATCACCGCCTACGGCACCTGCGGCGTCAAGGTCTGGATCTTCAAGGGCGAAATCCTTGAGCACGATCCGATGGCCTCGGAACGTCGCGCCTCCGAGCCGGAGACCGGCCGCCGCGAGCGCGGCGACGGTCGCGATCGGGATCGCGACAACGACCGCCGGGGACGTGGCCGTGGCCGCGACCGTGGCGATCGCGATGCCGAACGGGCCGGCTGACGGCTTCGGTTGAACAGGAAATCGAGAGAGAACGACGATGCTGCAACCGAAGCGCACGAAGTTCCGGAAACAGTTCAAGGGCCGCATCCGCGGTACCTCGAAGGCCGGCTTCAACCTTGACTTCGGCTCGTTCGGCCTGAAGGCCCTCGAGCCGGAGCGCGTCACCGCCCGTCAGATCGAAGCCGCGCGCCGCGCGATCACGCGTCAGATGAAGCGCCAGGGGCGCGTCTGGATCCGCGTGTTCCCGGACGTTCCGGTTTCGTCCAAGCCGACCGAAGTCCGCATGGGCAAGGGTAAGGGTGCACCGGAATTCTGGGCGGCTCGCGTCGCCCCCGGGCGCATCCTGTTCGAGATCGACGGCGTGCCGTTGGAGACTGCCGAAGAGGCGCTCCGCCTCGGCGCGGCGAAGCTCCCGATCCGCACCCGCTTCGTGGCCCGCATCGCCGACTGATTGGGGAGAGCCATGAAAGCGTCCGATATCCGTACCAAGACGACCGACGAGCTCAGCGACGAGCTCGCCCGTCTGAAGAAAGAGCAGTTCAACCTTCGCTTCCAGAAGGCCACCGGGCAGCTCGAGAATACCGCGCGCGTCCGTGAGGTCCGGCATGACATCGCCCGGATCAACACGGTGCTGCGCGAGAAGCGCGTCTGAAGGAGGGCGAAACCATGCCGAAGCGTGTCCTGCAGGGCGTCGTCGTCTCCGACAAGAACGACAAGACGATCGTGGTCGAGGTGGAGCGTCGCTTCACCCACCCGCTGCTGAAGAAGACCGTCCGCCGGTCCAAGAAGTACCATGCGCACGACGAGACCAATCAGTACAAGGTGGGCGACATCGTCTCCATCGAGGAAGGTCGGCCGATGTCGAAGCAGAAGCGTTGGGTCGTGCTCGGCCCGGTCGGCGCGGCCGGCTGAGCCGTCACGTTCAGATAATCAGAAAGGCGTTCGGTCATGATCCAGATGCAAACTAACCTCGATGTCGCCGACAATTCCGGCGCCAAGAGGGTCATGTGCATCAAGGTCCTCGGCGGTTCGAAGCGGAAGTACGCCACCGTGGGCGACATCATCGTCGTCTCGGTCAAGGAGGCGATCCCGCGCGGCCGCGTCAAGAAGGGCGACGTGATGAAGGCGGTGGTGGTGCGTGTGTCCAAGGACATCGCCCGTCCCGACGGTTCGGTGATCCGGTTCGACCGGAATGCCGCCGTACTGATCAACAATCAGAAGGAACCGATCGGGACCCGCATCTTCGGACCGGTTCCGCGCGAACTGCGCGCGAAGAACCACACGAAGATTCTCTCGCTCGCGCCGGAGGTGCTGTGATGGCCGCGAAGATCAAGAAGGGCGACAAGGTCGTCGTGCTCTCGGGCCGCGACAAGGGCAAGACCGGCGAGGTCCTGCAGGTGATGCCGACCGAGGACCGCGCCGTGGTGCGCGGCGTCAACGTCGTGCAGCGCCACACCAAGCCGCAGGGCGCCAACGAGGGCGGCATCATCCGCAAGGAAGCGCCGATTCACCTCTCCAACCTGGCCGTCGCCGACCCGAAGTCGGGCGAGGCGACCCGGGTCGGTTTCAAGATTCTGGACGACGGGCGGAAGGTCCGGTTCGCCAAGCGTTCGGGAGATCTGATCGATGGCTGAGGTCGTCAACTACGCGCCGCGGCTGCGCAAGCACTATGACGAAGTGGTGCGCCCGGCCATGATCGAGAAGTTCGGGTACAAGAACCCGATGGAAGTGCCGAGCCTCGACAAGATCGTCCTGAACATGGGCGTCGGCGAAGCCACCGGCGATTCCAAGAAGCCGTCGGTCGCGGCTGCGGACCTCGCGATGATCGCCGGCCAGAAGCCGGTCGTGACCCGCGCCCGCAAGGCGATCGCGACCTTCAAGATTCGCGAAAACATGCCGATCGGCGCCAAGGTCACCCTGCGCAAGACCCGCATGTACGAGTTCCTCGATCGTCTCGTGACCATCGCGCTGCCGCGCGTCCGGGACTTCCGGGGCCTCAATGCCAAGAGCTTCGACGGCCGCGGCAACTATGCCATGGGCGTCAAGGAACACATCATTTTCCCGGAGATCAACTACGACAAGGTCGATCAGATCTGGGGAATGGACATCATCGTCTGTACGACGGCGAAAACGGACGAGGAGGCTCGGGAGCTTCTGAAGCTCTTCAACTTCCCGTTCCGTCAGTGAGCCGTTACGGCAGAGGATAGGACAAAATGGCCAAGACGAGTTCGATCGAGAAGAACAACCGGCGTCGCAAGATGACCGCCAAGTTCGCCAAGAAGCGGGCGGAGCTGAAGTCCGTGGTCATGGACCGCGAGACGTCGCCGGAAGTGCGCATTCAGGCGGTGATGAAGCTCGCCCAGCTGCCGCGCAACGGCGCCAAGGTGCGGATCCGCAATCGCTGCGAAGTGACCGGCCGCCCGCGCGCCTTCTACCGCAAGCTGAAGATGTCGCGTCTCGCGCTTCGTGAACTGGGCAACCAGGGCATGATTCCGGGCCTCGTGAAGTCGAGCTGGTGAGGAGCGCCCGATGACCATGACCGATCCCCTGGGCGATATGCTGACCCGGATCCGCAATGCGCAGATGCGGCGCAAGTCGAAGGTTCTGACCCCGGCTTCCAAGCTGCGCGCCAACGTGCTCGACGTTCTGAAGACCGAGGGCTACATCCGCGGCTACGAGCTCGTGGATGTCGACGGCGGCAAGTCGGAGTTCGAGATCGAACTCAAGTATTACGACGGCGAACCGGTGATCCGCTCGATCCAGCGCGTCTCGAAGCCTGGTCGCCGCGTCTATTCGTCCGTTGCCAACATTCCGCGGGTCGCCAACGGCCTCGGCGTGACCATCCTGTCGACCCCGAAGGGCGTCATGGCCGATCACGCCGCGCGCGACTCGAATGTCGGCGGCGAAGTGCTCTGCACCGTGTTCTGATCGGGAGAGGACCTTATCCATGTCTCGTATCGGAAAGAAGGCGGTCCCGGTTCCCGCCGGCGTCAATGCCGAGGTTGCCGGCCAGACCGTCAACGTGAAGGGCCCGAAGGGCGCTCTGTCGTTCGTGGTGCACGACCTCGTCGAGGTCACCAAGGGCGACGAAGGCATCGCGGTGAAGCCGCGCGACGAGTCCAAGCAGGCACGCTCGCTCTGGGGCATGTCGCGCACGATGATCTCCAACCTGATCGTCGGCGTCTCCAAGGGCTTCGAGAAGAAGCTCGAGATCAACGGCGTCGGCTACAAGGCGGCGCTCGCGGGCAAGAACCTCAATCTCTCGCTCGGCTACAGCCACGACGTGATCTATCCGGTGCCGGAAGGCATCACGATCGCGGTCGCCGGCCAGAAGCAGGATCAGATCAGCATCTCCGGCATCGACAAGCAGCGTGTCGGCCAGGTGGCTGCCGAGATCCGCGAATTCCGCGGCCCCGAGCCCTACAAGGGCAAGGGCGTCAAGTATGCCGGTGAGAAGATCTTCCGCAAGGAAGGCAAGAAGAAGTAAGGAGCGGTCATCATGGCTCATGCGTCTACTACGGAGCGCCGTCGCGCCCGCGTTCGCCGTGCCGTGAAGGCCGCGGCCAACGGTCGTCCGCGCCTTTCGGTGTTCCGGTCCTCGAAGAACATCTACGCCCAGATCATCGACGACGTGGCCGGGGCGACCCTGGCTTCGGCGTCGACGCTCGAGAAGGACCTCAAGGGGTCCCTCAAGACGGGCGCCGACGTGGAAGCCGCCAAGGTCGTCGGCAAGCTCCTGGCGGAGCGGGCCAAGTCGGCCGGCGTCGAGCAGGTCGTGTTCGATCGCGGCGGCTACATCTACCACGGGCGCGTCAAGGCGCTTGCGGAGGCTGCGCGCGAGGGCGGCCTCGACTTCTGAGGCATTCCGGGGATCTCAAGCGCGCGCCTTCGTCGGTGCAGCGCGGCAAGGATGATTGACTATGGCAACCCGCGAGCGTGAAGAACGCGACAGCGAATTCGTCGACCGGCTGGTTCACATCAACCGCGTCGCCAAGGTGGTGAAGGGCGGCCGGCGCTTCGGCTTCGCCGCCCTGGTCGTTGTCGGCGACCAGAAGGGCCGCGTCGGCTTCGGCCACGGCAAGGCCCGCGAAGTCCCCGAGGCGATCCGCAAGGCGACCGAGGCGGCCAAGCGCAGCCTGGTGCGCGTTCCGCTCCGCGAGGGGCGCACGCTGCATCATGACGTGAACGGCCATCACGGCGCCGGCAAGGTGATCCTTCGCGCGGCTCCGGCCGGTACCGGCATCATCGCCGGCGGCCCGATGCGCGCCGTGTTCGAGACGCTCGGCGTCCAGGACGTGGTCGCCAAGTCGCTCGGTTCGTCGAACCCCTACAACATGATCCGGGCGACCTTCGACGCCCTCAAGCACGAGGACAGCCCGCGCTCCGTCGCGGCGCGGCGCGGCATCAAGGTGTCGACGCTGCAGTCCCGCCGGCGCGAAGAGGGCATCGACGCGACCAGCGCCGAGGCCTGACCGGGTCCGAGTTTCGAAATCGCCGGGGCCGCTTGAATGAGAGCGGCTCCGTCCCCAGCTGAAGCAACAGGGGTCAAGACCCATGTCGACGACTGACAAGACCGTCACGGTCGAGCAGATCGGCAGCCCGGCCCGCCGTCCCGGCGACCAGCGCGCCACTCTGATCGGACTCGGTCTCAACAAGCGGCATCGCCGCTCCACCCTGAAGGATAGTCCTCAGGTCCGGGGCATGATCGCCAAGGTGCAGCATCTCGTCCGCGTCGTGGACGAGTAAACCGGCCTCGAGGAACCTCCCATGAAGCTGAATGAGATCAGCGACAATCCGGGCGCTGCCAAGAAGGGCAAGCGTCTCGGCCGTGGCATCGGTTCGGGCCTCGGCAAGACCTCCGGTCGCGGCGTGAAGGGTCAGAAGGCCCGCAGCGGTGTGGCCGTGAACGGGTTTGAAGGCGGCCAGATGCCGCTGCATCGGCGCCTGCCGAAGCGCGGCTTCAAGAACATCTTCCGGGCCGATTACAACGAGGTCAGCCTGGATCGCGTCGCGCAGGCGATCGAAGCCGGCCGCCTCGATGCGACCCAGACGGTGACCGCCGAGGCGCTCGTCGCCGCCGGCGTCATCCGTCGCGTCAAGGACGGCGTGCGGCTGCTCGGCCCGGGCGAGCTTGGCAAGGCCGTGACCTTCGAGGTCGCGGGTGCGTCGAAGCCGGCCGCCGAGGCGATCGCCAAGGCCGGCGGCACGCTGGTTCTGCCGGAAGCCGCTGCGGCGGAGTGACGGGTTCGAGATCATCACCGGGGCCGCGGCAGCGCGGCCCCGGTTGCCTGTCGTTACGGACCCGAAGCGTCGTCGTGCCAGCTTGGCGCCGGGGCGGTTCCGGTCGATACGAGGGCGGGAGCGGCATCCGATTCGGTTTTGGACGGATCGGATCCTGCTCCCGTCTTGCCCTGAAGCGAGCGGGCGCCCTGGAACATCGGAGTGAGGCGAATGGCTTCTGCAGCCGAACAACTGGCAGCTAACCTCAACTGGGGCGCCTTCGCGAAGGCTGAGGAACTCAAGAAGCGGATCTGGTTCACCCTCGGCGCGCTGCTGGTCTACCGGTTCGGCACCTATCTGCCGCTGCCGGGCATCGATCCGGAGGCGCTGTCGCGCGCCTTCTCGAACGCCCAGACCGGGATCATCGGCCTGTTCAATATGTTCTCGGGCGGCGCCGTCGGGCGCATGGCGATCTTCGCCCTCGGGATCATGCCGTATATCTCGGCCTCGATCATCGTGCAGCTCTTGACCACCGTCCTTCCGGCCTTCGAAGCGCTGAAGAAGGAAGGCGAGTCCGGCCGCAAGCAGCTCAACCAGTATACCCGCTACCTGACCGTCATCCTGGCCGTGTTCCAGGCCTATGCGATCGCCGTCGGGCTCGAAGGCTCGCAGAACAGCATCGTCGGCGATCCGGGCGTGTTCTTCCGCATCTCGGCCGTGCTGACGCTGGTCGGCGGCACCATGTTCCTGATGTGGCTCGGCGAGCAGATCACTTCGCGCGGCATCGGCAACGGCATTTCGCTGATCATCTTTGCCGGCATCGTCGCCGAACTGCCGCGCGCCATCGCCGGCACGCTCGAACTCGGCCGCCAGGGCGCCATCTCGACCCCGGTGATTCTCGGCATCATCGTGCTGGCCGTGATCGTGATCGCCTTCATCGTGTTCATGGAGCGCGCCCAGCGCCGGCTGCTGATCCAGTATCCGAAGCGCCAGGTCGGCAACCAGATCATGCAGGGGCAGTCGTCGCATCTGCCGCTGAAGCTGAACACGGCCGGCGTCATCCCGCCGATCTTCGCCTCCTCGCTCTTGCTGCTGCCGGCGACGGTCGCCAATTTCCAGGCCGGGCAGGCCGGTGGCTGGCTGACGACCGTGACGGCGATCCTTGGCCATGGACAGCCGCTCTACATGCTGCTCTACACGGCCCTGATCCTGTTCTTCTCCTTCTTCTATACGGCGATCGTGTTCAATCCGACCGACACCGCCGACAATCTGAAGAAGCATGGCGGCTTCATTCCGGGCATCCGGCCCGGTGAGCGGACCGCCGAGTACATCGACTACGTGCTGACCCGGATTACGGTCGTCGGTGCGATCTACATCGCCATCGTTTGTCTCTTACCCGAATTCCTCATTTCCTGGACCGGCGTGCCGTTCTATTTCGGTGGTACGTCGCTGTTGATCGTGGTCTCGGTGACCATGGATACGGTGTCGCAAATCCAGGGACATCTGCTCGCCCATCAATACGAAGGTATGATCAAGCGGGCGAAGCTCAAAGGGGGAAGGCGATGAGACTGATTCTGCTCGGGCCGCCGGGCGCCGGCAAAGGCACCCAGGCGTCGCGGCTCGTGGCGAAGTACGGCATCGTGCAGCTGTCGACCGGCGATATGCTGCGCGCGGCCGTCAAGGCGGGCACCGAGATCGGCCTCAAGGCCAAGGCGGTGATGGATGCCGGGCAACTGGTGTCGGACGATATCGTCATCGGTGTCGTCGCCGACCGGATCGACGAGGCGGACTGCGCGAAGGGCTTCATTCTCGACGGCTTCCCGCGGACGGTTCCGCAGGCGGAGGCTCTGACATCGATGCTGCGCTCGAAGGGCATGAAGCTCGACGCGGTGATCGAACTCAAGGTCGACGAGGAGGCTCTGGTCCGCCGCATGGAGAGCCGGGTCGCGGAGACCCAGGCGGCCGGCGGCCAGGTCCGGGCGGACGACAATCCGGAGAGCTTCAAGAAGCGGCTGACGGAATATCGCGAGAAGACCGCTCCGCTGTCGAAATACTATGCCGGAACCGGCGAGTTGCGCACCGTCGACGGCATGCTGCCGATCGATCAGGTGTCGGTCGAGATCGCGACGATTCTCGGAGCCTGACGCCGTTCGGGGTTCGGGGGCAGGGGCCCTGCGGAGCCGGCGGCATCGGGACTTCGATCCGGACCGGGATCCTTCTGGATCATGGTTCGATGAGTGGCAAACAAGAGTCCGCGCCGGGTTGACTGCCTTGCGCGGACTCACTATATCCCGACGCTCAATCGCGACGATCGTGCGATCGGCGTCGGACCCTGGAGGGGACCGGCCCCGGTCGGTCGTTCTGTGTGCGGTTCCTTCCGGAGACAGGTCCTTGATGGTGGCGGTCGTCTCCGGACACCGCATCGACTGGAGAGAAATGCCGTGGCCCGCATTGCAGGCGTGAACATTCCGACCAACAAGCGCGTCCTTATCGCGCTGCAGTACATCCATGGGATCGGGCAGAAGAACGCCCAGGAGATCGTGGAGAAGGTCCGCATCGCTCCTGATCGGCGCGTGCACGATCTCTCGGATGCCGAAGTGCTGCAGATCCGCGAAGTGATCGACCGCGACTACATGGTCGAGGGCGACCTTCGCCGCGACGTGGCGATGAACATCAAGCGTCTGATGGATCTCGGCTGCTATCGCGGCCTGCGTCATCGTCGCGGGCTGCCGGTGCGCGGTCAGCGCACCCACACCAACGCGCGGACCCGCAAGGGCCCGGCCAAGCCGATCGCCGGCAAGAAGAAGTGAGGATGACCGCCTTCGCCGGCCGCGCGTGAGCGTCGCCGGATCCGGGGGCGGCGGTCCGACCGCACGAGACCGATCGGGTCACGAAAGAATTCGAGGATCAGCCACATGGCTAAAGAAGCCCAGCGCGTCCGCCGCCGCGAACGGAAGAATATCTCCTCCGGCGTTGCGCACGTGAATTCGACCTTCAACAATACCATGATCACCATCACCGACGCGCAGGGCAACACGATTGCCTGGTCGTCGGCCGGTGCCAACGGCTTCAAGGGCTCGCGCAAGTCGACCCCGTTCGCGGCCCAGATCGCCGCCGAAGAGTGCGCGCGCAAGGCCCAGGAGCATGGCATGCGCACGATCGAGGTCGAGGTCCGCGGTCCCGGCTCGGGTCGCGAGTCCGCGCTTCGCGCGCTGCAGGCGGCCGGCTTCATGGTCACCTCGATCCGCGACGTGACCCCGATCCCGCATAACGGCTGCCGTCCGCGCAAGCGGCGCCGGGTCTGATTCGACGACGGCCGGGCGCCCCCTGGGGGCGGGCGGCCATTTCTGTACGCGACGGCCGGGTGGTCCGGTCGGGCCGGAAATCGGATTTCAAAGGGTGCCGCGTCCGCATGCGGGGCATCCTCCAGGCGGACGGGGCGTCGGATCATACGGATCCGGCACCGTCCGTCGAGTCGTTCGGAGGGGGTGCCGTCCCGGTGGCGGAAACGGCTCCTAGGCCCGAACGGCCTTCTCGAACCATCGGGTGCGACCCATGACCATTCACAAGAACTGGCAAGAGCTCATTCGCCCGAACAAGCTCGACGTGAAGGCCGGCGATGATGCCCGCCGGATCGCCACCGTGGTGGCTGAGCCTCTGGAGCGCGGCTTCGGCCTGACGCTCGGCAATGCGCTGCGCCGCGTTCTTCTGTCGTCGCTGCAGGGCGCGGCCGTCACGGCCGTGCAGATCGACGGCGTGCTGCATGAATTCTCTTCGATTCCCGGCGTGCGCGAGGACGTGACCGACATCGTCCTCAACATCAAGGAAATCGCGATCAAGATGCAGGGCGAGGGTCCGAAGCGCATGGTCGTGCGCAAGTCGGGTCCGGGCATCGTCACCGCCGGGGACATCCAGACGGTCGGCGACATCGAAATTCTCAATCCGGAACTCGTCATCTGCACCCTCGACGAGGGCGCGGAGATCCGGATGGAGTTCACCGCCAATACCGGCAAGGGCTATGTCGCGGCCGATCGCAACCGCCCCGAGGACGCGCCGATCGGTCTCATTCCGGTCGACAGCATCTATTCGCCGGTCAAGAAGGTCAGCTACCGCGTCGAGAACACTCGCGAAGGCCAGGTGCTCGATTACGACAAGCTGACCCTGACGGTCGAGACCGACGGCTCGGTCAAGCCGGAGGACGCGGTCGCCTATGCGGCGCGCATCCTGCAGGACCAGCTCGCGATCTTCGTCAATTTCGAGGAGCCGCGAAAGGCCGAGGTCGAAGAGCGTCTGCCCGAGATCGGCATCCCGCCGGCGCTTCTGAAGAAGGTCGACGAGCTCGAGCTTTCGGTCCGCTCGGCCAACTGCCTGAAGAACGACAACATCGTCTATATCGGCGATCTGATCCAGAAGACCGAGGCGGAGATGCTCCGCACGCCGAACTTCGGTCGCAAGTCGCTGAACGAGATCAAGGAAGTTCTCGCGCAGATGGGCCTGCACCTGGGCATGGAAGTCCAGAACTGGCCGCCGGAGAACATCGAAGAGCTGGCCAAGCGCTACGAGGATCACCAGCTCTGATCCGCCTTTTCCGATCGGACGCCGTCGCGGTCTCGCACGGCGCCCGATCGGGCCGGTCCCGGACGGGATCGCATCTGGAAGACGGCGGGTCCAAGGCCCGGCGACAAGGACTATCGAAACCCGGATGACGCATGCCCGGGGGTGCGACGGCCTTTCCACGGGGAGGGCCGGGGCTCCGGGGCGCGTCCCCGGTTCCCAAGCGAGGCGCTTAAGGCGCCGCCCGGCCGGGCCGGGATACCCGAGGAGAGACTTCCATGCGTCACGGCAATTCCGGCCGTCGGTTCGCCCGCACTCATGAGCATCGCAAGGCCATGTTCGCCAATATGGCGTCGTCGCTGATCACCCACGAGCAGATCGTCACGACCCTGCCGAAGGCGAAGGACCTGCGTCCGATCGTCGAGAAGCTGGTGACGCTGGCCAAGCGCGGCGACCTGAATTCGCGCCGCAATGCGGTTGCGCAGATCCGCGACGAGAAGGCCGTGAAGAAGCTCTTCGACGTGCTCGGTCCGCGCTACAAGGATCGCAATGGCGGCTATACGCGCGTGCTCAAGGCCGGCTTCCGGCATGGCGACAACGCCGCCGTCGGCGTCATCGAGTTCGTCGATCGCGACGTGTCGGCCAAGGGCGCCGAGGACCGCGCCCGCGCCGAGGCCGCCGAAGGGTGATCGATTTCCGGTCTCCGGACATGCCAACGGGCGGCCTCGGGGCCGCCCGTTGTTTTTTGGCGCCTTGTCGGCGGGAGTGCTGACGGACCGACCGCGCGCTGCCGGTGACCCGGCTGTCAGTAGCTGTTCTCGTAGCGGCCGTTGGCACGGGCGTTGTCGTGGCGGGCGCGGGCGCGCTGGGCGGGGGTGACGCAGACATGGTCGCCCGGGAAGGCCTCGCGCCAGACGTAGCCGTTGCGGCAGGTGTCGCGGCCATAGGCGCCGCCCGACGGGTTGACGCGATACTTGGCGGCGAAGTTGTCGGCCTTGGCGCGGGCGCGCTCGGCCGGGGTGACGCAGACGGTATCGCCGACGAAGGACTCGCGCCAGACATAGCCCGGCTTGCAGGTGTCCGGGCCGTAGGCACCGGCGGCCGCGGCGGGGCCGGCGGCGGCGAAGATCGAGAGACCGCCCAGGATGGCGGCGGCGACGGCGAGGGAAGCGGAGCGCAGGGTCAGCATGGTCGTTTCTCGCGGGGGTCTGGAGGAGGGCGGCGGTTTGTTTCGTCCCGTCCGCTGATGTTTCGAGACTATTGCGTCGCCGCTGAACCGGCTCTGAGAGTGGCGTGCAGGATCCGTTAATCGTGATTTTTCCGGCCGCCGCGCGGTACGATTGGCGGCCTGATCGCCGGCCTGACCGTCGTCCCGGGCCGGAGCCCGAAGGCTTTGCTGCACTGCGTCCGCATGCGACTGCCCGCGTCGCATTCCGACAACTCGGGGCCGGTGTCCGGTGGCAGTCTGACGGCTCCTCCTCCCTGACTCTCCCGGATCCGCCATGCTCTCCCGAGCCCCCCTCGACATTCCCCGCCTGATCGCCGAGCGCCGGCCCGGCTATTCGCTGGCCGCGCCCTTCTACCGTGCGCGCGAGATTTTCGATCTCGACCTGGAGGTGATCTTCGGGCGGCACTGGATCTTCGCCGGCGTCGAGGCCGAGCTGCCGGAGCCCGGCGACTACACCCGGCTCGATATCGGGCATCTCTCGATCGTCATCGTGCGCGGCGACGACGGTGCGGTGCGCGCCTTCCACAATGTCTGCCGGCACCGCGGCGCGCGGCTGGTGACACAGGAGGCGGGTTGCGTCGGCAAGCTGGTCTGCCCCTATCACCAGTGGACCTACGAGCTGACCGGCGAACTGATCCATGCCAGCCATATGGGCGAGGATTTCGACCCCTCCTGCCACGGCCTGAAGCCGGTGCATCTGCGCTCGATCGGCGGGCTGATCTTCGTCTGCATGGCCGCCGAGGCGCCTGCCGACATCGACGATCTCGCCGCCGTGCTGGAACCCCGGCTGGCGCCGTTCGACCTGCGCAACGCCAAGGTCGCCAAGCAGGTCGACCTCGTCGAGGAGGGCAACTGGAAGCTCACGATGGAGAACAACCGCGAGTGCTATCACTGCGCGGGCAACCATCCCGAACTCGGCCAGAGCTTCAACAAATATGCGGTCGGCTTCGTCCCCGATGCCGACGACCATGCCGGCCAGGCCGAGGCGGCCGCCTATGAGGCGCAGGTGACCGCGCAGGTCGCCGACTGGGAGGCGCGCGGCTTTCCGAGCGTGGCGGTGGAGCATCTCTCTGGCCGGGCGACCGGCTTCCGCACCGAGCGGATCGTGCTCGACGGCGCCGGCGAGAGCCAGACGCTCGACACCAAGGCGGCCTGCCGCAAGCTGCTCGGCGGGCTGACCGACGCCAAGCTCGGCGGCCTGCATCTGTGGACCCAGCCGAACAGCTGGCACCATTTCATGGGCGACCACGCGGTCACCTTCTGCGCCATCCCGCTCGATCCCGAGCACACGCTGGTGCGCACCCGCTGGCTGGTCCACAAGGATGCGGTCGAGGGCGTCGACTACGATCTCGACCGTCTGACCGAGGTCTGGAACGCCACCAACGCCCAGGATGCCGCGCTGGTCGAACTCGCCCAGCAGGGCGTGCGCAGCCCGGCCTACGAGCCCGGCCCCTATTCGCCGCTGACCGAGGGCCTCGTCGACCAGTTCGCCACCTGGTATGTCGAGCGCCTGCGCGCGCATCTCGGGTGAGCGGCCGATGAGCGTGAGTGCGTCCGCCGCGCCGGCCTGGTGGGATCCGGACACTGACGACCTCCTGATCTGCCGCGCGGTCCTGACCGAGACGGAGGACGTGAAGACCTTCGTGTTCGAGGCGCCGGGCGGCCGGCGCTTCGCCTATGCGCCCGGCCAGTTCGCCAACTTCGAGGTCGAATGCGGCGGCGGCATTGAGACCCGCTCCTACACGCTCGCCTCGACGCCGACCCGGCCCGACCGGGTCGCCATCACGGTCAAGCGCATCCCCGGCGGGATCGTGTCGAACCACCTGCACGACCGGCTGAAGCCCGGCGACGCCCTCAAGGCGCAGCTGCCGCTCGGCGATTTTTCGACCGCGCGCCACCCGGCCGCGAAATATCTGTTCCTGGCCGCCGGCGTCGGGGCGACCCCGCTGATGTCGATGCTGCGGGCCGAGGACGATCTGGCGAGCGGCGCCGACATCGTCTTCGTCAATGTCGCGCGCCGGATGGAGGACCTGGTTTTCCGGCGCGAGCTCGAGACGATCGCGGCGCGCAATCGCGCGGTCCGGCTCGCCCATGTCGTCACCGGCGAAGGCGCCGAGCCCTGGGCCGGCCATCGCGGCCGGCCGACCCGGGCGATGATCGAGGCGATCGCGCCGGATTTCCGGGACCGCGAGGTCTTCGTCTGCGGCCCGGACGGCTTCATGGCGGCGGTGCGTGGCGTCCTCGCCGAGGCCGGTTTCGACATGGGCCGGCACCACGAGGAGAGCTTCACCTTCGGGGCGGATGCGTCGGCCGAGACGCCGACCGTGCCCGAGGATCCGGCGGAGAAGACCTGGCGCGTCACCTTCACGCGCAGCGGCAAGGTCGTGCTGTGCGACGGCACGACGCCGATCCTGACCGCGGCCCGCAAGGCCGGCGTGGTGCTGCCGTCCTCCTGCACCAAGGGCCTGTGCGGCACCTGCAAATCGAAGAAGCTCGACGGCGAGGTCGAGATGAAGCATGCGGGCGGCATCCGGCCGCGCGAGATCGAGGCCGGCCAGGTGCTGCTCTGCTGCTCACGGCCGCGCTCCGACGTGACCATCGAGCGATAGGACCCGAGCGGCCATGGGCGAGGTGACGATCATCTACTGGCGCGACATTCCCGCCCAGGTGCTGCACGGCTCCGGCCGGCGCGCGACCAAGCGCGAACTGCCCGAGCGCTTCCAGGTCGCCATCGACATGGCGGCGATGCGCGGCGGCGCGCGCGAGACCGACGCCTATCTGGCCGACTGGCGACGCGCGCCGATGCCCGCCGATGGCGCCGATCCGGAAGCCATGGTCGCAAATGTGACGGCGCGGATCGAGGCCGAATACGATGCTGAGCGCCTGCGCCGGCTGGTCGAGGCCGGTGGCAAGGAAGCCTGAGCGGACCCGCCGACCCATCCTGCGGCGCGGTCCGGAGCCGAACCCCGTCCCGAACCGGCCGTGCGCCTCGCGCCGAGCCTGCCGCGAGGCCCCATGCTGCGCGTTCCCGCCGCCTTCGAACCCCCCGGCAAGCCGCCCCGGCCGCGCGACCGCTTCGCGCTGCGCTTCTGGTCGATCCGCCATGCCGGCGGGCTGGCGCGCTTCTATGCCGCCTTCGAGCGCGCGCTCGTGGCCGCCGCGCCGCTTGCCGCGAGGCTCGGCTGGACGCGGTTGGAACGGCCGGTCGCGGCGGTCGAGCGGACCGTCAAGGGCGCGCTGTTCGACTGCCGCATGTGTGGCCAGTGCGTGCTGTCCTCGACCGGCATGTCCTGCCCGATGAACTGCCCGAAGAACCTGCGCAACGGCCCCTGCGGCGGCGTGCGCGGCGACGGCAATTGCGAGGTCTATCCGGAGATGCCCTGCGTCTGGGTCAAGGCCTGGGAGGGCTCGCGGCTGATGGCCGAGGGCGACCGGATCGGCGACGTGCAGCCGCCGATCGACCACCGCCTGAAGGGCCGGTCGAGCTGGCTCGCCGTGGCGCAGGAGAAGTCCGGCACGGGAGGGGCGGCATGAACCCGCGCCTGCATCCGGAGGATTTCGGCGAGAATCCGTGGGATCCGCTGCCCGCGCTGCCGGGCCACACCTCGCGCGGCCGTCTGGAGCGGGTGCTCCGGCGCGGCGAGTTCGCCGTCACCGCCGAGCTCAATCCGCCCGATTCGGCGCTCGCCGAGGATGTCTACAAGCGCGCGGCCGTGTTCGAGGGCTGGGTCGACGCGATCAACGCCACCGACGGCTCGGGCGCCAACTGCCACATGTCGTCGATCGCCATCTGTGCGCTGCTGACCCGGATCGGCTTCTCGCCGGTCTTACAGATCTCCTGCCGCGATACCAACCGGATCGGCATCCAGGGCAACGTGCTCGGCGCCTCCGCGCTCGGCGTCAACAACGTGCTGTGCCTGACCGGCGACGGCGTCCAGTCGGGCGACCACCCGGAGGCCAAGCCGGTCTTCGACCTGGATTCGACCTCGCTGCTCGCCACCATCCGGCGCATGCGCGACGAGGCGAAGTTCCTGTCGGGCCGCAAGATCACCACGCCGCCGCCGGTCTTCATGGGCGCGGCCGAGAACCCCTTCGCGCCGCCCTACGATTTCCGTCCGCTGCGGCTGGCCAAGAAGGTGCGGGCCGGCGCCCAGTTCATCCAGACGCAATATTGCTTCGACGTGCCGCTGCTGGAACGCTTCATGGCGCGGGTGCGCGACATGGAACTGGAGAAGCACTGCTTCATCCTGGTCGGCGTCGGCCCGCTCGCCTCGGCCAAGACGGCGCGCTGGATGCGCTCCAACGTCGCCGGCGTGCATATCCCGGACGCGATCATCGAGCGCCTTGAGAAGGCCAAGGACCAGAAGGCCGAGGGCAAGCGCATCTGCGTCGAGATCATCCAGCAGGTGCGCGAGATCGCCGGCGTCGCCGGGGTCCATGTCATGGCCTACCGGCAGGAGGAATATGTCGCCGAGATGGTCCACGAATCCGGCGTCCTCAAGGGCCGCCAGCCCTGGCGCCGCGACCTGACCCGCCCCGGCTTCGACCTCGACCAGCGCCTGACCGAAAACCTGGCGCGGGCCGGGGAGGGATAGCCGGCCGGCGGCGATCCGTGTCCAGGAAGGGAAAATTTACCGTTCCGGCCGAGGATTGCGACAGGACGAGGCCGGGGGGCACCCGTCCGGTGCCTCCTCAGTCGGTGAGTCTCATGGCCGGTGCGTTCAACGGTCCGTCGCATCCTTCTGCGTCGGAAAAGGCTGCCCCCGAATGGCCCGTCGGGCGCGTCTGGTTTTGCTTCCTCGACGAGGATGTCGATGACGCCAACCTGCCCTTCGACGCCCCGCCGCCGCGGCTGCGGCGCATGACCGAGGGGCCGCTGCCGCGCCGGGTCTGATACCGACGGTCATGGAATGAACGTCGGTATTCGATACGCGAATTTCTCATGCCTCTGACGCATATGAGAAATTCACGTTGCTTCAACGGCCCGATGCGTCAGCATCGTGGGCCGTTGGCATGACCCCGCGCCGCTCCGTTCAATCCGCCCGATCCTGAAGGAATGCGTCCAGTTCAGCCCGCGTCGGAGCACCGGCACGGCCGCCGAAGCGTCGGCATTTGAGGGCGGCCGCCACGGCGGCGAAGCCGAGCGCCTCCGCCTCCGCCCGTTCCTCTGCCAATGCGAGCGCGAAGGCGCCGTGGAACACGTCGCCGGCGCCGAGCGTATCGACGGCAGCGATCGCCGGTGCGGCGAGATGCCGGATGGTGCCCGCACGGTCCAGCCAGACGACCCCGCGCGCGCCGAGCGTCACCGCCAGGAAGGCGTCCGTGGTCCGCGCCGCTGCCCTCAGACCGTCCGCCGGGTCGCGCTGGCCGGTCGTCGCTGCGAGGCAGGCCGCCGACAGGATCGCATGGCTGGGCCAGGCCAGCGCGGCCGGCGGCAGCCCGTCGGCGCGGTCGCCATCGAGCACGGCGGGGCGGCCGCGGCGCCGCGCGGCGGCGAGAAGCGGCTCGACGAAATCGAGGAAGCGGTCGTCCGCCAGGACCGCGTCGGACCCGGCGGCGAGACCGTCCGGATCGAGGATCGGCGGCGGCGGCCCGCCCGGCGTCCGCCAGGACAGCACGGTGCGCTCGCCGTCGGGCTCGACGATGGCCGTGGTCACCGGCGAATGGCCGCCGGCGATCACCACGGCCGCGAGATCGATCCCCTCGGCGGCGAGATCGCGCGCGATCATGGCGCCGACCATGTCGTCGCCGAGCGGGCAGACCAGCCGTACGGCGGCCCCCAGGCGCTGCGCGGCGACCGCCGCATTGGCCGCGCTGCCGCCGCCGACCGAGGCGAAATCCGCCGCGATCGTCTTGCTGCCGCGCGCCGGGAAGGCGTCGACGCGATAGATCAGGTCATGTCCGGCGGCCCCCGCCACGGCGAGGCGAGGGCGTCGATCGGCAGCGGGCGGCGCGGTCATGGTCCCAGTCTGGCGGTTCGATCGAGACGGATGGTTCTCGTCCGTCTCGTGAATCTGCACCACGAACTTGTTGATTGCGTGGTCCATTCGATCCGACATTTGCGGGACGCAAGTGTCGGGATTTGACCACCAGGGGCCTTCGGGTGGCATGGCCGCGCCCGCCACGCCGGCCGCGCCCGCCGGCTCCCGGCAGGCGTCTCGCGGCCGGGCAGGAGGTGGCGTCCCGATCGGCGGCGTGCCGCCCGCATCGGCGCCCGGACCGGCGGGCTGCTCTCCGTCGGTGACGCCGGGCGGCCCGTCACGGCTGCGGCGCGGTCGTGCGCGACTGTTTCAACATCTGGCGATATTCGTCGCGCTTGTCGTGGATCGATGCGATCACCGGTCCCATCGGAACGCCGAGGCCGACCAGGGCGGCCTCGGACAGTTGCAGGCTGGCTTCGATGGTCTCCGGCACCGCGTTTGTGACGCCCATCGCGTAGAGCTTGGTGGCATGGGTGGCGTCGCGGGCGCGGGCGACGATCACGGCGTCCGGGCGCAGGGTCCGGATGACCGTGACGATGTCGTCGACGAGTGTCGGCGAATTCACGGTCACCACGACGGCGCGGGCGCTGTCGAGGCCGCAGGCGCGCAGGAAATCGGGCTTGGTGATGTCGCCGAAATAGACCGGCTTGCCCTTGCGGCGCGCCAGCGTGACGGTGGTCGGATCGCGGTCGATGGCGATATAGGGCTGCCGGTGCCGCTCCAGCATGGTGCCGACCAGCGCGCCGACGCGGCCGTGGCCGACCACGATGGTGCGCCCGCCGGCCTCCTCGGGCGGGGCGACCAGGGTTTCCGGATCGGCCGGCAGGGCCTGCTCCAGGCGGCGGCCGAGACGGCGGCCGAGCGATGCCATGGCGGGCAGGGCCGCCATCGTGATCGCCACCACGGTCGGGGCGATCGAGCCGGCGACGCGGTCGACGATGCCGGTGGTCACGGCGAGACCGATGACGATGAAGGCGAACTCGCCGCCGGCGCCGATCAGCGCCCCGGTCTCGATCGCGGCCGGCCATGCGACGCCGAAGCCGCGCGCCAGGAGCGTGCAGATCAGCATTTTGGCGGCGACCAGCGCGACGGCGAGGCCGACAATGAGGATCGGATCGGCGATCAGGCGGCCGAAGTCGATCGACATGCCGACCGAGAAGAAGAAGACGCCGAGGAGCAGTCCCTTGAACGGCTCGATGGTATGCTCGACGGCCCGGCGATACTCGGTCTCGGCGATCAGCAGCCCGGCCACGAAGGCGCCGAGCGCCATGGAGAGACCCGCCGCCGCGCTGGCCACGCCGGTGCCGACCACGACCAGCAGCGTCGTGGCGATGAACAGCTCGTTGTCGCGCGTCTCGGCCACGAAGCGGAACAGCGGCGACAGGACCAGCTTGCCCAGGCCGACGATCAGCGCGATGGCGACCGCCGCCTGCAGGAGCGCCCAGCCGAGCCCGGCAACCAGCGAGCCGTCCTGCCCGGCGCCGAGCGTCTCGACCAGGAACAGGATCGGCACCACGGCGAGATCCTGCAAGAGCAGGATCGCGAAGGTGACGCGGCCGGTGGTCGAGGTCAGGCGCTTGCGCGTCGCCAGGAGTTCGACCACGATCGCCGTCGAGGACAGCGCCAGCGAGGCGCCGATCAGGATGGCAGCGTCCGGCTTCAGCCCGAACAAGCCCGCCAGGCCGGCCAGCACCGCGCCGCTGATCAGGACCTGCAGCAGGCCGAGCCCGAAGACGTAGCGCCGCATGGTGGCCAGGCGCCCGAACGACAGTTCCAGGCCGATGAAGAACAACAGGAAGACGATGCCGAGTTCGGCAATGCCGGCGATCTCGTCGGTCTTCTGGATCGTCACCCATTCGAGATAGGGGACGCGGGCGTGAAACTGCCCGAGGCCGTTCGGGCCGAGGACCGCGCCGGCCGCAAGATAGCCGAGAATGGGGCTGACCTTCAGGCGGTGGACGATCGGCACGACCACGCCCGCCGTGCCGAGCACCAGCAGGGCGTCCTTGAAATGCGTGAGATCCACCTGTCCCGCCATCCGATTCTCCAAGCCGCCCGGTGTCGAGTTTCGCAGGTCGGCCGGCCGGATTGAAAGGGCGCAGGTCCGGTTGCAATCGATTTGAAAGCCGCCGTCGGCGCGATCGGCCCGGTCATGCACGGATAGCATCGACGCGGGGTCTTCCGGATGGCGCCATCGGGCCGGGGCGGCGATGGTGAGTGGCTTGTCAGCCGGGTGTCATGAATGCCGATCGAAGACGTCGCCACCGCTCCCCCCTGGCATCGGCTGCCCCCCGCCGAAGCCGCCCTGCGCCTCGATGCCGACGCGGATCGCGGGCTTGATGAGGTGGAGGCCGAAGCCCGGCTCGCCCGCTTCGGCGCCAACCGGCTGAAGCCGGCCGCAGGCCGGACGCTGGCGGCCCGCATCGCCGGCCAGTTCCGCGACGTGCTGGTGCTGGTTCTGGTCGCCGCGGCGGCGGTGTCCTTCGCCATCGGGGAGGCGCTCGACGCCGGCGTGATCATGGCCGTGGTGGTCGCCAATGCGGCGATCGGGCTGGTCCAGGAGGGACGGGCGGAGCGGGCGCTGGCGGCGATCGGGCACATGCTGTCGGCCGAGGCGCGGGTGGTGCGCGACGGGCGCGAGCGGATCGTGGCGGCCGAGACGCTGGTGCCGGGCGACCTCGTCGCCGTGGAGGCCGGCGACCGCATCCCGGCCGACCTGCGCCTCGTCGAGACGGTTCGCTTCTCCACCGAGGAGGCGGCGCTGACCGGCGAATCCGCCCCCGTCGCCAAGGACATCGCCCCGGCCGCGGAGGGAGCGATCGTGTCGGACCGGCATTCGATGGCCCATGCCGGCACCTTCGCTGTGACCGGCCGGGCACGCGGGCTGGTCGTCGCCACCGGTTCGGCGACGGAGATCGGCCGCATCAGCCGGATGATCGAGACGGTCGAAGCGCTCGACACGCCGCTGTTCCGCAAGCTCCTGGTCTTCGGCCGCTGGCTGACCGCGATCGTGCTGGCGGCGACCGCGCTGCTGTTCCTGGTCGGCTGGCTCGGCGGCACCATGCCGCCGGCCGAGATGTTCATGGCCGCGGTCGGGCTCGCCGTGGCGGCGATCCCGGAGGGCCTGCCGGCGATCGTCACGGTCGGGCTTGCGATCGGGGTCGAGCGCATGGCGGCGCGCGGGGCGATCATCCGGCGCATGCCGGCGATCGAAGCGCTCGGCGCCGTGACGGTGATCGCCACGGACAAGACCGGCACGCTGACCGTCAACGAGATGACCACCGAGCGGATCGTCACCGCTTCCGACCGGATCGCCATCGGCGGCATCGGCTATGCGCCGGTCGGTGAACTGACGGCCGAACGCGGCGACAGCGACAGCCAGGAGGTGGCCGCACTGATCCGTGCGGCGGCCTTGTGCAACGACGCGAGCCTGGACGAGAGCGACGGCCGCTATGCGGCGCTCGGCGATCCGGTCGATGCCGCGCTCATCACGCTGGCGCTGAAGAGCGGGCTCGATCCGGAGGCGCTGCGCCGCGACCATCGGCGCGAGGATCAGGTGCCCTTCGATCCGGCGGCACGGATCATGATCGTGGCGCTGCGCGAGCCGTCGGGCATGCGCCGGGTGACCGTCAAGGGCGCACCCGAGCGGCTGCTGGCATTGGCCGACCGCGAGCGGGTCGGCGGCGCCGACCGCCCGATCCGCCGCGAGGCTTGGTTCGATGCGCTCGACGACATGGCCGCCAAGGGGCTGCGCATTCTCGCCCTCGCCGAGCGGATCGACGGCGGACCTGAGCCCGGCGAGACGGACCTGGGTCTCGAACGCGGCGGCTTCGTGTTTCTGGGTCTCGCGGGCATGCGCGATCCGGAACGGGCGGAGAGCGCGGCGGCCGTGGCGGCGGCGCGGCGTGCCGGCATCCGGGTGGTGATGATCACCGGCGACCATGCCGCGACCGCCCGCGCGGTGGCGCTGCGGGTCGGGCTGCCGGCCGACGCGAAGGTGATCGAGGGCACCACGCTCGACGGGCTCGGGCGGGAGGATTTCGCCCGGGCGGCGGCGGGCGCCGATGTGGTCGCGCGGGCGACGCCGGAGGTCAAGCTGCGTCTGGTCGAGGCCCTGCAGGCGCAGGGCGAGGTGGTCGCCATGACCGGCGACGGCGTCAACGACGCGCCCGCGCTGAAGCGGGCCGATGTCGGCATCGCGATGGGCGCCAAGGGCACCGAAGTCGCCCGGCAGGCGGCCGCCATGGTGATCACCGACGACGACTTCTCGACCATCGTCGGCGCGGTACGGGCCGGGCGCGTGGTTACCGACAATCTGATCAAGTCGATCCTCTACATCCTGCCGACCAACGGTGCCGAGGCGATCGGGCTGATCGCCGCCGTGCTGGTCGGCTTCGACCTGCCGATGACCGCCCTGCAACTGCTCTGGATCAATCTCGTCACCGAGAGCCTGCTGTCGCTGGCGCTGGCCTTCGATCCGGCCGAGCCGAACGTGATGCGCCGGCCGCCGCGCGACCCGAAGGCCCCGCTGGTCACGCCGCTGCTGCTCTGGCGCATCCTGTTCGTCTCGGCCCTGATGGGCGCGGCCTCGACGGGGCTCTTTCTCTGGGAACGGGCGCAGGGCGCCGATCTGGCGGTCGCCCGCACGGTCGCGGTCAACGCACTGGTCGCCGCCGAGATCGCCTACCTGTTCAATGCCCGTCATCCGGCCGGCTCGTCGCTGCATGCCGAGGCCTTCCTGGGCAACCGCCTCGCGCTTCTGGGGGCGGCGGTGCTGATCGGCGTGCAGGTCGCCTTCACGGTCTGGCCGCCCCTGCAGGCCCTGTTCGGGACGGCGGCGCTGGACGGACGCCAGATGCTGACGATCGCGGCGGTGGCGGTCGCGGTGTTCTTCGTCGCCGAAGCCGAAAAGGCGGTGCTGCGCCGGCTGATGCCATTTGGCGGTTGACCCGGACCGGCGGTTCGGGGGAGAAGGACGCCGCCAGTCGGCCGGGCGGCCGCTCTTCCCCTCGCGGGGAAGGGAGGAAAGTCCGGGCTCCACGGAACAACGGTGCCGACTAACGGTCGGCGGGGGCGACCCCAGGGACAGTGCCACAGAGAACGAACCGCCGCGGATGCGTCCGCGGCAAGGGTGAAAAGGTGCGGTAAGAGCGCACCGCGGGACCGGCAACGGGACCGGCATGGCAAACCCCACCGGGAGCAAAACCAAATAGGGGCGACGCGGGCTTCTCGCTTCGGCGGGGACCCAGTCCGTTCCGGACCAGTCGCCCGGGTCGGTTGCGCGAGGCGTCCGGCAACGGGCGTCCCAGATGAATGGCCGCCGCGTCGGGGGAAACCCCGGCCTTACAGAACCCGGCTTATAGGCCGACTGGCACTTCTCCCCACCCGCCCGCACCCCGGCCGAGCCCGCCGCAAGGCCGGCCGGCCCGGCCGTATGCGCCCGTGATCTCTCGATCTGACAGGCCGTCGCTTTAGATTGGACGTCTTCCCACTTTAAATCTGCCGGCCATTCACTTTAAATTAGCCGGCCGTCTGCTTAAGATCTGCCGCATGGGTACAGCGGTTTCTCCCTCTGGCGGCTATGTCCGGCGTCGCGTCGTCGCGCGCATCGAGACCGCCATGGCGGATACCCGCGTGGTCCTTCTGACGGGGCCGCGACAGGCTGGCAAGACGACCTTGCTCCGGCACCTGGCCGGGCCGGAGCGGACCTATCTGACCCTCGACGACATCGGCACCCTGGCGGCGGCCCGCGCCGATCCGGTCGGGTTCCTGCGCGGGCTCGATCGCGCCGCCATCGACGAAATCCAGCGCGCGCCCGACCTCATCCTGGCGATCAAGGAAGCCGTCGACCGCGATCCCGCACCGGGCCGCTTCCTGCTGACCGGATCGGCCAACCTCGCGACGGTGCCGGCCGTGGCGGACTCCCTGGCCGGACGCATGGCCGTGGTGCCGCTGTTGCCCTTCGCCCAGGCCGAACTGCGCGAGGCGCCGGGCCGCTTCCTCGACCTGATCTTCGCGGGAGAGACCGTCTGGTCGGCCGACGGCACGGTGACCGGCGACGCCCTCGTCGACTGCGTGCTGGCCGGCGGCTATCCCGAGGCGGTCCGACGGCGCTCGCCGGACCGCCGCCGGGTCTGGCTGGAGGATTATGTCGCTCTCATCCTCGACCGCGACGTGCGCGACATCGCCCGGATCGATCAGCTCGAACGGCTGCCGCGTCTTCTCGCCGTGCTCGCCGAGCATGCCGGCCAACTCGTCAATCATGCGAGCTACGGCGCCGCGCTCGGGCTGTCATCCGTCACGGCGCAGAAATATGTCGGCATCCTGGAGCGGCTGTTCCTGGTCCGCAGCCTCGTGCCCTGGTCGTCGAACCGGCTGTCGCGCCTGGTCAAGTCGCCGAAACTGCACTTCCTCGACAGCGGCCTGCTTGCGGCCCTGCGTGGGCTCGATGCCGACCTGATCGCAGCCAACCGGACCGTCTTCGGGGCCGTGCTGGAAAGCTTCGTCTTTTCCGAAATCCTGAAGCTCGCCGCCTGGTCGGACCGCCGCCTGAGCTTTTCGCATTTCAGGACCCGGGACGGGGACGAAGTCGATCTCGTCATCGAGGACCGCCGTGGGCGGCTGATCGGTATCGAGGTCAAGGCGTCGGCAACCGTGCGAGACGACGATTTCAAGGGTCTGCGCAAGTTGCAGGAGGCGGCCGGCGACCGGTTCCTGCGCGGGCTGGTGCTGTTCGACCATGACCGGGTCATCCCCTTCGGCGAAAGGCTGACCGCGGTGCCGATTTCCAGCCTCTGGACCTGGTAGCGCGAGGCTACTCGACGGTTGCCGCAGCGGAGGGCCGGGGGCGCGAGCCGACGCCACATTTCTTGCCGGATTCCTAATCGGATCAATCGCTTTGAACATTCCGCGTGGACGGAATGTTAACCTTGATCGGGCGTCAATAGGAGCTGTGCGTATCGGCTGATTCCATTGACCCCCATGCCATCCCATGCTATCCCAAATCATCCCGTTCGCGAGTTGCAGGGCAGCCCGTCGAACCCGCCGAGGTCGTTCGCGGCCAGGCGGGTCGCTGCGGATCGTTGTCCGACGGCGGCTTCGCGATCTGCGGGCAGGGCCGAAGGGCTGAGCCGCCCTTCGGCATTTCGAAGCTGGGGCTGTGTCATGGGGCAGGGCCTCCAGGGTGGGCGGTGCGGGTCAGGGCATGGAGCGGTTTCTCGGCCGGCACCCGAAGAAGATCGACGCGAAGGGTCGCGTTTCGATCCCGGCGCCGTTCCGCGCCGTGCTGGGCCGCGACGGCTTCGAGGGGCTCTTTTGCGTGCGGGCCTTGTGGGAGCCGGCCGTGGAGGCCGGCGGCAACGCGCTGATCGCGCAGATCGATGCCGCGGTCTCCGGCTACGACGGCTTCTCGCCCGAGCATCTGCACCTCGCCGCCACCCTGATGGGGGCGGGCGATACGCTGTCGATCGACGGGGAGGGGCGCATCGTGGTGCCGGACTGGATCCGCGAGGCCGCCGGCATCACGGACGAGATCGTCTTCGTCGGGCTCGGCCAGAAATTCCAGTTCTGGGCCCCGGAAGCCTTCAAGGCCTTCGAGGCCAAGGCGCGGGCCGCGGCGGCGGAGCTTCTGGCGCGCGGACGGGAGGCGCGGGTATGAGCGGCTCCCGCAATGACATCACCGAAACCGCGGTCTCGGCTCAGGCGGATGCCGGTCCCTTCGCGCCCGATCCGCGCCACCGCCCGGTCATGCTCGCCGAAGTGATGGCGCATTTGGCGCCGCGTCCGGGCGAGGTCCATCTCGACGGCACCTTCGGCGCCGGAGGCTATACGCGCGCCATCCTGGGCTCGGGGGCTTCCGTCATCGCCGTCGACCGCGATCCGAGCGCGATCCGCGCCGGCCGCGCCCTGGCGGAGGCCGCCGAGGGACGGCTGACGCTGGTCGAGGGGCGGTTCGGCGATCTCGATGCCCATGTCCGGGCAACCGGTCGCGACACCGTCGACGGCGTCGTGCTCGATATCGGCGTCTCCTCGATGCAGTTCGACGAGGCCGAGCGCGGCTTCTCGTTCCGCTTCGACGGGCCGCTCGACATGCGCATGGGCGGCGAGGGGCCGAGCGCGGCCGACATCGTCAACGGCGCCGAAGAGAACGAGATCGCCCGCATCCTCTGGGTCTATGGCGAAGAGCGCAAATCCGGGCCGATCGCGCGCGCGATCGTCCGCCGCCGTGCCGAACGGCCGTTCGAGCGCACGCGCGAGCTCGCCGATCTGTGCGAGGCCGTGCTCGGGCGGGCCAAGAAGCCGCACGAGATCCATCCGGCGACACGCACCTTCCAGGCCCTGCGCATCCATGTGAACGGCGAACTTGACGAACTGGCGCGCGCGCTCGGCGCCGCCGAGGCGGTGCTGGCCGAAGGCGGGCGGCTGGTGGTGGTCTCGTTCCACTCGCTCGAGGACCGCATCGTCAAGCGCTTCCTCGCCGACCGCAGCCGCGAGCGGGCCGGCGGCTCGCGCCATGCGCCGGAGACGGCCGTGCCGGAGCCGACCTTCGTGCTCGTCGCCAAGGGGGCGGTCGAGCCGGGCGAGGCCGAGACGGCGGTCAATCCGCGGGCGCGCTCGGCCAAGCTCCGGGCCGCGCGGCGCACTGCCGCGCCGGCCCGCGCCATCGACGCAGAAGCACTCGGCGTGCCGGATCCGGCGCCGCGACGGGGGAGGGCACGCGCATGATGCGGACGGTCAACATCATCCTGATCGGCGGCATGATGGCCGGCGCCGGCGTGGTCTACTTCCTAAAATACGAGGCCGAGCACGCCACCACGCGCGTCGCCCAGCTGAGCCGGCAGATCCAGCAGGAGCGCGAGGCGATCGCGACGCTCCGGGCCGAATGGAGCCTCCTGAACCAGCCCAAGCGGCTGCAGGAGATGGCCGACCGCTATCACACCTATCTGGAGCTGGAGCCGCTCGACCCGAACCAGGTCGCGACCCTCGACGACATCCCGTTCCGACAGGTCATGCCCGACGGCGGCACGGCCGGCGGCAAGGGCCCGGAGCGCCTCTTCGCCGGGGTCAAGCCGATCGAGCATACCGGCACCATCAAGAAGTCGACCGATCGGGTCGGCAAGGCCGACAAGCCCGAACCGAAGGGGGTCGATCCGAAGCCGAACGATCTCCTGAACACCATCATCCGATAGGCGGGAGTGACGACCGTGAGCACCACGATGGACGCATTCCCCGCCGACACTTTCCGCGACCCGGCCCAGGAGGCGACCCACGCACCGGCCCAGGCGCCCGCCCGTGGCAAGGCCCGGCGCTCGGCTACCGCGGCCGGACGGACGCGCGTCAAGGTGGCGATGCTCGGCTTCGTGGCGATCTACGGCGCCATCGCCGGCAAGCTGGTCTATCTCGGCCTGAAGGGGCCTGAGCACAGCAACACCCTCGGCGCCGCCATCGTGCAGTCCTCGCCGCGCCCGGATCTGCTCGACCGCAACGGCGAAGTTCTGGCGACCGACATCAAGACCTCCTCGCTGTTCGCCGAGCCGCGCCGGATCATCGACGTGGACGAGGCGATCGAAGCCCTGTCGAGCGTGCTGCCGGACATGCGCGAGCCGTCTGTGCGCCACAAGCTGAAGAGCGGCGCCGGCTTCGTCTGGCTGAAGCGCGAGATCACCCCTGAGCAGCGCTTCCGCATCCACCGGCTCGGCATTCCCGGCATCGGCTTCCTGGACGAGAATAAGCGCTTCTATCCGGGCGGCGGCATGGCCAGCCACGTCGTCGGTCACGTCAATGTCGACAACCAGGGCATTGCCGGCATCGAGAAGTATATCGACGACGAGATGAACCTGAACGAGTTGCACAAGCTCGGCATCGTTCACGATCGCGGCCTGAAGCCGCGCAAGCTGTCGCTCGATCTGCGCGTCCAGCATGTGGTGCGCGACGAGATCGCAGCTGCCAAGGAGCGCTTTCATGCGGTGGCCGCGGTCGGCATCGTGCTCGACGTGCATACCGGCGAAGTGATCGCGATGTCGTCGCTGCCCGACTACGACCCGAACAATCCGTCCGAGGCGCTGGAGAAGGACCGGATGAACCGGGCCACCGCCGGCGTCTTCGAGATGGGCTCGGTATTCAAGACCTTCAACTCGGCGATGGCGCTCGATTCCGGCCGGGTCAGCCTCAACGACAGCTTCGACGCGCGCGGCGGCCTCGCCTTCGGCGGCCAGCGCATCTCCGACTTCCACGGCAAGAATCGCATCCTGAGCGTGCCGGAGATCTTCATCTATTCGTCGAATATCGGCTCCGCCCGGATGGCCCTGAAGGTCGGTCCGCAAGGTCAGTACGACTTCTTCACCAAGATCGGCTTCCACTCGAAGCTGAAAACGGAACTGCCCGAGGTGGCGATGCCGCTGTGGCCGAAGCGCCTTTCGGAAGTGTCCTCGGCGACCCAGTCCTTCGGCCACGGCATTTCCGTCTCGCCGATGCACACCGCTGCCGCAACCATCCCGCTGATGAACGGCGGCAAGATGATCCCGCCGACCTTCTTCGTCCGCACTCGCGCCGAGGCCGATGCCATGGCGGTGCAGGTGGTCAAGCCCGAGACCAGCGAGAAGATGAAATATCTCTTCAAGCTCAACGGCCAGATCGGTTCCGGCACACGCGCCGACGTGGCCGGCTACCGGGTCGGCGGCAAGACCGGCACGGCCGAAAAGATCGAGAACGGCCGCTATGTCGCGAACAAGCGATTCAATTCCTATCTGGCTGCCTTCCCGATCGACGATCCGCAATATGTCGTGCTGGTGACCATCGACGAACCGAAGGCGGAGAAGGACGTCGGTGCGGCGACCGCGGGACTGAACGCCGCCCCGACGGTGGCGGCGATCGTCAAGCGCATCGCGCCGATGCTCAACGTGCCGCCGCGCTTCGATCTGGCCCCGGCGACGCTCGCCTCCAATTGACCGTTTCGTTGCGTTCCGCTACCCGCGGGTTCGAGTTTTCGACCGAAGGATCGGGACGATCATGCGCCTCGACGCACTCCTCGACGAATTGACGCCGGGCCTGCCGGATGGCCTCGGCGGCGTGGAGGTGGCTGCGGTCACGTCCGACAGCCGCAAGGTCGTTCCCGGCGGCCTGTTCGTGGCGCTCGCCGGTGCCAAGGCGGACGGCGCCCGCTTCGCCGGTGATGCGGTGGCTCGCGGTGCCGTTGCGGTCTTGGCCGCGGATGGTGCCGGCCTGGGCGGCCTTCCGGTTCCGGTGATCACGGCCACCGATCCGCGCCGCGCGCTGGCCATCGCCGCCGCGCGGCTCGCCGGCCCGCAGCCGGGCACGGTCGTCGCCGTCACCGGGACCAGCGGCAAGACCTCGATCGCCGCCTTCGTCCGCCAGATCTGGGCCGCGACCGGCAAGGCGGCCGCTTCGATCGGCACGATCGGGGTGGTCGGCCCGAAGGGCGCGCTCTACGGCAGCCTGACGACACCCGATCCGGTCGACCTTGCCGGGACCCTTGCCGGCCTCGCCGCCGAGGGCGTTTCCCATGTCGCGCTGGAAGCGTCCTCGCACGGGCTCGACCAGCGCCGGCTCGACGGCGTCCGCATCGGCGCCGGCGCTTTCACCAACCTGTCGCGCGACCATCTCGACTACCACCCGACCGTCGAAGACTATTTCGCCGCCAAGATGCGGCTGTTCGACGAGCTGCTGGCGCCCGGGCAGGGTGCGGTGGTCGATGTCGATACCGAGCATGGCCGCCGCGCCGCCGACCACGCGACCCGGCGCGGGCTCGACCTCATGACCGTCGGGCAGGCCGGCACCGCCCTCAAGGTACTCGCCGCCGAGCCGGACGGCTTCCGCCAGATCGTGACGGTCGCGGTCGCGGGAGAGACCCACACCGTCCGCCTGCCGCTCCTCGGCACCTTCCAGGTCTCCAACGCGCTGGTCGCCGCCGGGCTCGCCATCGTCACCGGCACGCCGGTCGCCGACGCCCTGGGAGCGCTCGAGGGCCTGACGGGGGCCTCCGGGCGGCTCGATCTGGTCGGCACGACCGCGGCCGGCGCGCCGGTCTTCGTCGACTACGCGCACAAGCCCGATGCCCTGGAGAAGGTGCTGGAGGCGCTCAGGCCCTTCGCGCGCGGCCGTCTGGTCGCGGTGTTCGGCTGCGGCGGCGACCGCGATCCCGGCAAGCGGCCGATCATGGGCGAGATCGCCGGCCGCCTCGCCGATGTTGCGATCGTCACCGACGACAACCCGCGCAGCGAGGATCCGGCCGCGATTCGCCGGGCCATCCTGGCCGCCGCGCCCGGTGCGATCGAGATCGGCGACCGGGCCGAGGCCATCCGCCGGGCGGTCAGCCTGCTGAAGGACGGGGATATTCTCGTCATCGCCGGCAAAGGCCACGAAACCGGCCAGATCGTCGGCGACCGGGTGCTGCCCTTCTCAGACCACGAGGCCGCCCGCGCGGCGCTTGCCGAGGTATCCGCATGACCGCGCCGCTCTGGACCCTCGATGCCCTGGCGACCGCCATGGCCGGCCGCGTGGTCGGCCCGGCCGGCGCGGCGGCGACCGGCATCTCCATCGACAGCCGCACGATCGCGCCCGGCGAGGCCTTCTTCGCCATCAAGGGCGACCTGCATGACGGCCACGACTTCGTCGCCAAGGCCCTGGAACGCGGCGCGGCCTTCGCGGTGGTGGCCGAGGCGCGGCTCGCCGATCTGCCGGCGGACGGGCGCTATGTCGTGGTCGACGACGTACTCGCCGGGCTGGTCCGGCTCGGCATCGCGGCCCGGGGCCGTACGACGGCGCGGATCGTCGCGGTGACCGGCTCGGTCGGCAAGACCTCGACCAAGGAGGCGTTGGCCATGGTGCTGCGCGAGCACGGCCGCGTGCATGCCTCGGTCGCCTCGTTCAACAACCATTGGGGCGTGCCGCTGACGCTGGCGCGCATGCCGGCCGATACCGAGTTCGGGGTGTTCGAGATCGGCATGAACCATGCCGGCGAGATCACGCCGCTGACCGGCATGGTCCGCCCGCATGTCGCCGTCGTCACCACGGTCGCGCCGGTGCATCTGGAATTCTTCGCCTCGGTCGAAAAGATCGCGGAGGCGAAGGCCGAAATCTTCTCGGGGTTGGAACCGGGCGGCCATGCGGTCGTCAACGGCGACATCCCGACCGCGCCGATCCTGATCGAGACCGCCCGCCGCTGCGGCGCCGCGGTGCATCGCTTCGGCGAAGGCGAGGGGCTGGAAAGCCGGCTCATCGCGGTCGACCTGCGCCCCGGCGACAGCACGCTGACCGCCAGCATCCTCGGCCGCACGGTGACGGCCGAAATCGGCGCGCCCGGCCGGCACATCGCCATGAATGCGCTGGCGATCCTGACCGCCGCGGTGCTGCTCGGCGCCGATCTCGACCGCGCCGCCGCGGCGCTGGTCCGGCTCGCCCCGCCGAAGGGGCGCGGCGCCCGCTTCACGCTCGCCCTGCCGGACGGGGCCGCGACCCTGATCGACGAGAGCTACAACGCCAATCCGGCTTCCATGCGCGCGGCGATCGCGCTGCTCGGCCAGTCTCGCCCCGGTCCGGGCGGACGCCGCATCGCGGTGCTCGGCGACATGCGCGAATTGGGGCCGACCGGCGCCGAACTTCATGCCGCGCTCGCCGGACCGCTCGCCGAGGCGGGCATCGACCGGGCCTATCTGTGCGGACCGTTGATGCATGCACTTTGGCAGGCCTTGCCGGACACCCTGCACGGGGCCTATGCGGAAACGTCGGCCGGTCTCGAACCGAATCTGCCCGGCGAGATCCGGTCCGGCGACGTGGTCATGGTCAAGGGATCGCTCGGCAGCCGCATGATCCCGATCGTGGACGCGCTCAAGGCGCGCTTCGCGGCCCAAACGGAACCGGAACGGGCCTGACCCCGGGGAGGAAACCGAACGTGCTCTATCTCCTCGGCGAATTCTCCGACAAGCTCGCGGCGCTCAATGTCTTCCGCTACATCACCTTCCGGACCGGCGGGGCGATCCTGACCGCGCTGATGTTCGTCTTCCTGTTCGGACCGGCGATCATCAACACGCTTCGCGTCAAGCAGGGCAAGGGCCAGCCGATCCGCGCGGACGGGCCGCAGTCACACCTTCTGAAGAAGGGAACGCCGACCATGGGCGGGCTGATGATCCTGTCCGGCGTGATCTTCTCGACGCTGCTCTGGGTCAACCTGACCAACATCTACATCTGGGTCGTGCTGATCGTGATGGTCGGCTTCGGCATGATCGGCTTCTTCGACGACTTCCTGAAGGTGACGAAGCAGTCGCACAAGGGCTTCTCGGCTTGGCAGCGCATGGGCCTCGAAATCCTGATTTCCGGCGTCGCGGTCTGGACGATTATGTCGGCCGGCAAGATCCCCTATGCGACCTCGCTGACCTTCCCGTTCTTCAAGGACGCGCTGATCAATCTCGGCTGGTTCTTTATCCCGTTCGGCGCTGTGGTGATCGTCGGGGCCGGCAATGCCGTCAACCTGACCGACGGCCTCGACGGCCTCGCCATCGTGCCGGTGATGATCGCCGCCGGCAGCTTCGGCATCATTGCCTATGCGACCGGCAACGCCGTCTTCGCCGACTATCTGAACATCAACCACACGCCCGGCACCGGCGAACTGGCCGTGGTGCTCGGCGCGGTGATCGGGGCGGGGCTCGGCTTCCTGTGGTTCAACGCCCCACCGGCGGCGATCTTCATGGGCGATACCGGCTCGCTGGCGCTGGGCGGCCTGCTCGGCACGGTCGCGGTCGCGACCAAGCACGAGATCGTGCTCGCCATCGTCGGCGGCATCTTCGTGATGGAGGCGCTGTCGGTCATCATCCAGGTGACCAGCTTCAAGCTGACCGGCAAGCGCGTGTTCAAGATGGCGCCGATCCATCATCACTTCGAGCAGCTCGGCTGGAAGGAGCCGCAGGTCGTGATCCGGTTCTGGGTGATCGCCTTCGTGCTCGCCCTGATCGGCCTGTCGACCCTGAAGCTGAGGTGAGCCGATGATCCCGGTCGAGAGCTTCCGAGGTCTCAAGGTCGCGGTGGTCGGGCTCGGCGGCTCGGGCATGGTCACGGCGGAGGCCCTGCGCGCCGGCGGTGCCGTGCCGATCCTCGCCGACGACAATGCCGAGGCGATGGCGCGCGCGGCGGCGGCCGGCTTCGCCACGGACCCGCTGCGCGATGTCGATTGGCGGAGCCTTGCGGCCCTGGTGCTGGCGCCGGGCGTGCCGCTGACCCATCCGCGACCGCATTGGAGCGTCGACCTCGCCCTGTCGCACGGCGTTCCGATCCTCGGCGATGTCGAGCTCTTCTGCCGGGAACGGCGCGCGCGCTGTCCGGATGCGCCGCTGATCGCGATCACCGGCACCAACGGCAAGTCGACCACCACGGCGCTGATCGCGCATCTTCTCGCCCATGCCGGCCGCGACGTTCAGATGGGCGGCAATATCGGCCGTGCGGTGCTGTCGCTCGATCCGCCGCAGCCGGGCCGCCACTACGTCATCGAGTGTTCGTCCTTCCAGATCGACACGACGCCGTCGATCGATCCGACCGTCGGCATCCTGCTCAACCTGAGCGAGGACCATCTCGACCGCCATGGCACCATGGCCAACTATGCGGCCATCAAGGAGCGGCTGGTCGCGGGAGCGGCAACCGCGATCGTCGGCGTCGACGATCCGCTCTCAGCCGCGATCGCCGACCGGGTCGAGCAGCGCGGCACGCGGGTGGTGCGCATCTCCAACCGCAATCCGGTCGCCCACGGCTACTACTACGAGGCCGGCCACATCATCGAGGCGGCGACAGCGTCGGCGACGGTCGCGGGCGATCTCGGCGGCATCGCTGCGCTGCGCGGCGCCCATAACGGCCAGAATGCCGCTGCCGCGGTCGCGGCCGTGCGCGCGCTCGGCCTCGACCACCGCACCATCATGGCGGGCCTGCGCAGCTTTCCGGGGCTCGCCCACCGCATGGAGCTGATCGGCCGGCGCGGCCGGGTCCTGTTCGTCAACGATTCCAAGGCGACCAACGCGGATTCGACCGCCCAGGCCCTGGCCAGCTTCGAGCGCATCTACTGGATCGCCGGCGGCAAGCCGAAGACCGGCGGCATCACGTCGCTCGAAAGCTTCTTCCCGCGCGTTGCCAAGGCCTATCTGATCGGCGTGGCGACCGAGGAGTTCGCCGATACCCTCGATGGCAAGGTCGCCTACGAGAAGAGCGGCACCGTCGCGGCCGCGCTTGAGGCGGCGGCGCGTGATGCGGCCGAGGACGGCGCGCCGGAATCGGTCGTGCTCCTGTCGCCGGCCTGTGCGTCCTATGACCAGTTCAAGAATTTCGAGGTCCGCGGCGATCATTTCCGCAGCCTCGTGCGTCAGATCGACGGGCTCGTCCTGCGCGAGGGGGCATAGATGCGTGTCTGCCGGGGAAAGTCCGTGGTTCCAGGCGGATGACCGGGCGTCCTCACGTCGGGCATTCGCTGCGTCGCCGGCGGGTTTCAGGCCGGCTATCGGTTTCCAGTCGCGTCCAAGCGTATTCCGAGACGTCCGGCGCCGTTCGAAGCGCCTGGCTAACGAAGTGTAAAGGTTAAGACTTTATTGGTCTGCCGATGCGTCCCGCAGGTGCTTCGCCGCGCTGCCCGGCCGCTTCTCGCAGGGGAGAGATCATGGTCGCCCGTACGGATCGCTCGAGCTTTGCGGAATGGTGGTGGACCATCGACCGCTCGCTGCTCGCCGCCTTCGTTGCCCTGATGGTGACGGGGCTGGTGATGTCCTTCGCGGCGAGCCCGCCGGTCGCCGAACGCATCGGCGCCGACCAGTTCCATTTCGTCAAGCGGCACGCGGCCTTCTTCCTGCCGGCCCTGCTGGTGCTGTTCGTCGGTTCCTTCTTCACGCCCCGCCTGGTGCGGCGCATGGCGCTGGTCACGCTGATCGGCGGCATCGCGCTGCTCGCCGCGACGCTGTTCTTCGGCCAGGAGATCAAGGGCGCGCGGCGCTGGCTGACGATCGCCGGCATCACCGTTCAGCCGTCGGAATTCGTCAAGCCGGCCTTCGTGATCGTGGTCGCCTGGCTGTTCGCGGAGCGCCAGCGTAGGCCCGAAATCCCCGGCATCCTGTTCGCCGTCCTGCTGCTGATCGCGATGATCGGGCTGCTCGTCGCGCAGCCCGACTTCGGCCAGACCATGCTGACGGTGATCGCCTGGGGATCGATCTTCTTCGTCGCCGGCGTGCCGATCTTCTGGGTGATGGTGCTCGGCGCGGCCGGCGTCGGCGGCATCTACGCGGCCTATACGATGCTGCCGCACGTGACCGCGCGCATCAACAAGTTCCTGGCCAAGTTCAACGGGATGGAGGGCGCCAAGGCGAACTCGACCGCGTTCCAGGCCGACAAGGCGCTGGACAGCTTCGCCAGCGGCGGCTGGCTCGGCCGCGGCCCGGGCGAGGGCACGGTCAAATGGATCCTGCCGGACAGCCACACCGACTTCATCGCGGCCGTGATGGGCGAGGAATTCGGTATCCTGGCCTGCCTCATCCTCGCCTCGGTGATCGCCTATGTGGTGCTGCGCGGCCTGAGGCATGCCCTCGCCACCGACGATCCCTTCATCCGCTTCTCCGTCACCGGGCTCGTCACCCTGTTCGGGGTGCAGAGCGCCATCAACCTCGCCGTGAACCTGCATCTGGTCCCCTCCAAGGGCATGACGCTGCCCTTCATCTCCTATGGCGGCTCGTCGCTGATCGCGGTCGCGCTGGGCATGAGCTGGCTGCTTGCGCTGACCCGCCGCCGGGCGCAGACCACGCGCATCGCGCGTTCGATCCATGACGAGCAGCCCCTGGAGGCCCTGGCGTGAGAAGCGGCACGATCCTGGTTGCCGCCGGAGGGACCGGCGGCCATCTCTTTCCCGCCGAATCGCTCGCCGCCGAACTCGGCCGGCGCGGCTGGACGGTGGATCTGGCCACCGACGAGCGCGCCGACAAATATGGCCGGGCCTTCCCGGCCCGGGCGATCCATATCATCGACTCCGAGACCTATCGCGGCCGGTCGCCGATCGCCGTGATGCGCACCGCCTGGCATATGATCCGCGGGCTGCGGCAGTCCTGGAAGCTGATCTCCGGCCTCAATCCGGCGGCCGTGGTCGGCTTCGGCGGCTATCCGACTGTGCCACCGCTGCTCGCGGCGGTCATGCGCCATGTCCCGACCGTCCTTCATGACCAGAATGCCGTCATGGGCCGCGCCAATCGTGGCCTCGCCAAGCATGTCACCCGGATCGCGCTGTCTTTCGCGCACACCCGCCATGCCGAGCCCTTCGCCGCGAAATACGTCCATACCGGCAATCCAGTGCGCGACATGGTCATTGAGGCGGCGACGATCCCGTATGATCCGCCGGTCGCCGGGGGCGAGTTCCGTCTCCTGGTCTTCGGCGGCAGTCAGGGCGCACGCTTCTTCTCCGACGCCGTGCCGCCGGCCCTGGCCCTGCTGCCGGCCGACCTGCGCGCGCGGCTGAAGCTCGTCCAGCAGGTCCGCGCCGAGGATATGGACAGGACCCGGGCGGCGCTCGCCGGGCTCGGCATCGCGGCGGAGACGGCGCCCTTCTTCGTCGACCTGCCGGCCCGGATCGCTGAGGCCCATCTGGTGCTGTGCCGCTCCGGCGCGTCGACGGTCGGCGAACTGGCCGTGATCGGCCGGCCGGGCCTGATGGTGCCGCTGCCGCATGCGCTCGACCAGGACCAGGCCGAGAATGCGCGCGTGCTCGAGGAGGCCGGCGGCGGCTGGACGATCCGGCAGGCGGACCTGACGCCGGAGCGCCTTGCCGAGACCCTGGCGGGCTTCATGCGCGCCCCGGAACGGCTGTCCGCGGCGGCTGCGGCGGCGCGGGCTGAGGGGCGCCCGGATGCGGTCGCCCGGCTCGCCGACCTCGTCGAGGCGGTCGCGCAGGGTTGATTTCGCGGGGTCGAAAGGCCCGATACCACAAGCGGTTGGCGCCTCATCCCGAGAGGGTGCGCGAACCGGACGGTCCGCCCGGACCATCGGACAGACATGCCCCAGAAGGGGCCGCACAGGAGAGACGACCCATGAAGATGCCTTCCACGATCGGCCCCGTTCATTTCGTGGGGATCGGCGGCATCGGCATGAGCGGCATCGCGGAGGTGCTGCACACGCTCGGCTTCAAGGTCCAGGGTTCGGACGTGGCCGAGAATGCCAATGTGCTGCGCCTGCGCGAGAAGGGCATCCCGGTCTCGGTCGGCCATGACGGCGCCAATCTGGGCGAGGCGCGCGTGGTGGTGGTCTCCTCGGCGATCCGGCGCGACAATCCGGAACTGACCGCCGCGCGCGACCGGCTGCTGCCGGTCGTTCGCCGCGCCGAGATGCTGGCCGAGCTGATGCGCTTCAAGTCGGCCATCGCCATCGGCGGCACCCACGGCAAGACGACCACGACCTCAATGGTCGCCGCCCTGCTGGACGCCGGCGGCATGGACCCCACCGTCATCAACGGCGGCATCATCAATGCCTACGGCACCAATGCCCGGCTCGGCGGCGGCCAGTGGATGGTGGTCGAATCCGACGAATCCGACGGCTCCTTCGTCAAGCTGCCGGCCGACGTGGCGGTGGTCACCAATATCGACCCCGAGCATCTCGACCACTACGGGACCTTCGATCCGCTGCGCAACGCCTTCAAGCAGTTCGTCGAGAACGTGCCCTTCTACGGCTTCGCGGTGATGTGCCTCGACCACCCGGAGGTGCAGGCCCTGATCGGCCGCATCGAGGACCGGCGCGTGATCACCTACGGCACCAATCCGCAGGCCGACGTGCGCTACCAGAAGGTCGAGTCCAAGGGGCGCGCGTCGCAGTTCTCGGTCGTCATCCGCGATCGCGTCACCGGTTCGGAGAAGACCATCGACGACCTCGTCGTCAACATGCCGGGCATCCACAACGTCTCCAACGCCACCGCGGCGATCGCGGTCGCCGACCAGCTCGGCATCAAGCCGGAGGCGATCCGCAAGGGGCTGGCCGGCTTCGCGGGCGTCAAGCGCCGCTTCACGCTGACCGGCGAATGGAACGGCGTGCAGATCTTCGACGATTACGGTCACCACCCGGTCGAGATCATGGCCGTGCTCAAGGCGGCGCGCGCATCGGTGACCGGCGAGGGCCGGGGCGGGCGGGTCGTCGCCATCATGCAGCCGCACCGCTATTCGCGGCTGTCCTCGCTGTTCGAGGAATTCTGCCAGGCCTTCAACGATGCCGACACGGTCATCGTCGCCGACGTCTATGCGGCCGGCGAGGCGCCGATCCCGGGCATCAGCCGTGACGGCCTAGTCGGTGGCCTGCGCGCGCGCGGCCATCGCAACGTGCTCGCGCTCGAAGGCGCCGATCAGATTGCCGACCTCCTGCGCGGCAGGCTCCAGCCCGGCGACTACGTGGTCTTCCTCGGCGCCGGCAACATCACGCAGTGGGCCTACGCGTTGCCGAAGCAGCTGGCCGCGCTCGACGCGCCCGGCACGGTGGCGTGAGCGGCCCGGCCATGAGCGACCTCCTCGCCCAGATCGACACGACCGGCATCCGCGGCGCCCTGCAGCCCGGCTACGACCTCGCCGGGCTGACCTGGTTCCGCGTCGGCGGCCCGGCGGAGCTTCTGTTCCAGCCGGCCGACGAGGCCGATCTCGCCGCCTTCATGGGGCGGGTGCCGGCCGGCGTGCCGGTCACGGTGATCGGCCTCGGCTCCAACCTCCTGGTGCGCGAGGGCGGCATTCCGGGCGTCACCATCCGGCTGTCGGCGCGCGGCTTCGGCCAGATCGAGCCGGTCGCGCCGAACCGGCTCCGAGCCGGCGCGGCGGTGCCGGACAAGAAGCTGGCCGAGGCCGCGCTCGCCGCCGGGCTCGGCGGCTTCGCCTTCTATTTCGGCATCCCGGGCGGCATCGGCGGCGCGCTCCGGATGAATGCCGGCGCCAATGGCGGCGAGACGCGCGAGCGCGTCGTCGAGGTGCGTGCCGTCGACCGGCAGGGCCAGCTGCACGTCCTTTCCAATGCCGATATGGGCTATGCCTATCGGGGTTCGTCCGCACCTGCCGATCTGATCTTCACCTCCGCCCTGTTCGAGGGTGTGCCGACGCCGGAGGCCGAGATCCGCGACGCCATGGCGGCGGTCACGGCGCATCGCGAGGCGGCACAGCCGATCCGGTCGCGCACCGGCGGCTCGACCTTCAAGAACCCGGCCGGTCACAGCGCCTGGAAGCTGATCGACGCGGCCGGCTGCCGGGGTTTGCGGGTCGGCGACGCCCAGGTCTCCGAGATGCACTGCAACTTCCTGATCAATCTCGGCGCCGCCACCGCCCATGACGTGGAATCCCTCGGCGAGACCGTGCGCGCCCGTGTCTACGAGGCGACCGGCGAGCGCCTGGAATGGGAAATCAAGCGGTTCGGGCATTTCGCGCCCGGTCGCGAGATCCTGCCGTTTCACGGTCTGATCTGAAGCGAAATCGCATGTGTCCTGGGCGGATGTGCCCCGGCCGCGATCGGCCGGGCCATCCCGATTCGACCGGAGGGATGGAAATGACGAAGCACGTCGCGGTGCTGATGGGCGGTTGGGATTCCGAGCGGCCGGTCTCGCTGAAGTCGGGCGCGGCCTGTGCGGCGGCGCTGGTCGAGGCCGGCTACCGGGTCAGCGAGATCGATGTCGGACACGATATCGCCGAGAAGCTGGCGGCCCTGCGCCCCGACGTGGCCTTCAACGCCCTGCACGGGCGCTTCGGCGAGGGCGGCTACATCCAGGGCCTCCTGGAGACGCTGCGCATCCCCTACACCCATTCGGGCGTGCTGGCCTCGGCGCTGGCCATGCAGAAGGACAAGGCCAAGATCGTATTCGAGGCGGTCGGGCTGCCGGTTGCGGTAAGCCGCACCGTCAGCCGGTTCGAGGCGGCGCGCGAGCACGTCCTGCCGGCACCCTATGTGGTCAAGCCGGTCGCGGAGGGATCCTCCTTCGGCGTCATCATCGTGAAGGAAGACCGCACCCATCCGCCGCAGGAACTTCTGCGCGAAGACTGGCCCTATGGCGACCGGGTGATCGTCGAACGCTACGTGCCCGGACGGGAATTGACCTGCGCGGTCATGGGCGACAGGGCCCTCGGGGTCACCGAGATAATCGCGAAGAGCGAATCCTTCTACGGATACGACGCCAAGTATGCGCCAGGGGGTTCAGAACACATTCTTCCGGCTCGGCTTAAACCATTTATTTACCAAGGTATCCAAATGATGTCCGTGAAGGCGCACCTGGCGCTCGGCTGTCGCGGCATTTCACGAACCGATTTCCGCTTCGACGACCGGGGTGACGGGGAGGGCGAGGTCATCGTGCTCGAGGTCAACACTCAGCCCGGCATGACCGCAACGTCCCTGGTGCCCGAGATGGCAGCACACGAGGGCATGTCCTTCGCGGCGTTGGCGAAATGGATCGTGGAGGACGCGAGTTGCGATCGTTGACGGGACAGGGGCGGGCCGACCGGGCCGCGACTTCGGAGGGAGCGGCCGCTACGGCGTCGAGCTTCCGCCGGTCGCGCGCGGGCCGGCTTGTCCGTCGCGTCTCCGGTACGGTCGGGCGAATCGCAGAGAGCCTCGACCGGCGCAACGGCACGGTGCTGGCGCTCGCCTTCCTGGGCGGCTGGATCGGCTACGGGATGGCTTTGGGCGGTCAGTACAAGCTGGTCGCCGACGAACTGACCTCCGCGGCCGGCTTCGGCGTCCAGCAGATCGAGATTCGCGGGCTTGCCGAATCCGATTCGACCGAGATCGTCGATCGGATCGACCTGACGCCGACCTCGTCGCTCCTTTTCATGAATGCCGAGAAGGCGCGCGCGCGGATCGCCGAGATCCCCTGGCTCGCCGATGTCTCGGTCAAGAAGATCTACCCCAACAAGGTCGTGGTCAGTCTGCGCGAGCGCCGGCCCTATGCGCTCTGGCAGGATGACGGCCGCATCCGGGTCGTCGACAAGACCGGCGCCGTGATGGCCGAGACGCTGGAGCCGCGCCACGCCAACCTGCCGCTCGTCGTTGGGATCGGTGCCAACCTGCGCGCCGAGGAGGCGACCCGCCTGATCGAATCGGCGCCCTCGATCCGTGCCAAGATTCGCGCCGCGGTGCTGGTCGCCGAGCGGCGCTGGAATCTCGTGACCGTCGACGGCGTCGAGATCCGGCTGCCCGAGGACGCGCCGGCCGGCGCGCTCGCCCAGGTCGCCCGTCTCGACGAGACCAAGAAGCTGCTCGACCGCGACATCACCGCCATCGATCTGCGTTCGCCGGACCGGCTCTATGTGAAGCTTTCCGATGCGGCAGCAACGGCGCGGCGCGAGGCCCTCAAGCTGCGTTCGGCCAAGAAGAAGGGGGCTGCCACATGAAGCGCTCGACCCCAGGCCAATCGGTTCCGCGCATGAGGCCGCTTTCCGGAAGGCGGCCGACCGTCGTTTCGGTGCTCGACGTCGGCTCCTCCAAGGTCGCCTGCCTGATCGCGCAGCTGACGCCGCGCACGCCCGACAAGATCCTGCCCGGCCGCACCCACGACCTGTCGGTGCTCGGCTACGGCATGCAGCGCGCGCGCGGCATGAAGTCCGGCATGGTGATCGACCTCGACGAGGCCGAGCAGTCGATCCGGCTCGCGGTCGACGCCGCCGAGCGGATGGCCGGGCTGACGATCGAATCGCTGATCGTGAACCTGACCGCCGGACGCCTGCGCAGCGAGATCTTCCGCGCCAGCGTCGATGTCGCCGGCGTCGAGGTCGACGAGAGCGACATCCAGCGCGTGCTCGCGGCCGGCGGCTCGCATTCGGTCACCGACGACCGTTCGCTGCTGCATTCGCTGCCGATCGGCTATGCGCTCGACGGCTCGCGCGGCATCAAGGACCCGACCGGCATGCTCGGCCGCAAGCTGTCGGTCGACATGCATGTGGTCACCGCCGAGACCGCGCCGATCCGCAATCTGGAGCTCTGCGTCAACCGCTGCCATCTCGAGGTCGAGACCATGGTGGCGACGCCCTATGCGGCGGGTCTGTCGACGCTGGTCGACGACGAGGCCGAGCTCGGCTGTGCCTGCGTCGACATGGGCGGCGGCACCACCTCGATCGCGGTCTTCGCCGACGGCCAGTTCTGCCATGCCGACGCGATCGCGATCGGCGGCCAGCACGTCACCATGGACATCGCGCGCGGCCTGTCGACCCGGCTCGCCGATGCCGAGCGGATCAAGACGCTGCACGGCTCGGCGCTCGCGACCTCGTCGGACGATCACGAAATCGTCGGCGTGCCGTCGGTGGGCGAGGACAGCCACGACATCATCAACATCCCGCGCGGCTCGCTGACCCGGATCATCCGGCCGCGCATCGAGGAAATCCTGGAGCTGACCCGCGACCGTCTGGCCGCCTCCGGCTTTGCCGGGCGCGTCGGCCGCCGGGTCGTGCTGACCGGCGGCGCCAGCCAACTGACCGGCGTGGTCGAGGTGGCGCGGCGGATCATGGGCCGGAACGTCCGGCTCGGCCGTCCGCTCGGCATCGCCGGGCTGCCGCAGGCGGCCAAGGGGCCGGCCTTCGCGGCGTCGGTCGGGCTTCTGATCTATCCGCAGGTCGCGCAGATCGAGCAGTTCGAGAGTCGCGCCCGGGGCGGGCTCCTGACCGGAACGGGCGGCTACATCGCCCGCGTCGGTCAGTGGCTGAAGGACAGTTGGTAAGGCGCGCGGCGGCCGGGCGGCCGTTGCGCGCGAAGAGGCGAGGGCGCCCGCTCCGGATGCGAGAAACGCAGCCGGGTCGGGAACGGAACACGGGGACGCGACCGCTGATGCGGCGGGCCGTCGAGCAGGCGAGGGTGCCATGACGTTGAATCTGAAGATGCCCGACATTCGGGAGTTGCGGCCGCGGATTACCGTGTTCGGCGTTGGCGGCGCCGGCGGCAACGCCGTGAACAACATGATCCAGACCGGCCTCCACGGGGTGGATTTCGTGGTCGCCAACACCGATGCCCAGGCGCTGACCCTGACCAAGTCGGACCGGGTCATTCAGATGGGCGTCGCGGTGACCGAGGGCCTCGGCGCCGGTTCGCAGCCCGAGGTCGGCCGCGCCGCCGCCGAAGAGGTGATGGACGAGATCGCCGATCACCTGTCGGGCGCCCACATGGTGTTCATCACCGCCGGCATGGGCGGCGGCACCGGCACCGGTGCGGCGCCGGTCGTGGCCCGCGCGGCCCGCGAGCAGGGCATCCTGACCGTCGGCGTGGTGACCAAGCCGTTCCACTTCGAAGGCGCCCGTCGCATGCGGATCGCCGAAGCCGGCATTTCCGAGCTGCAGAAGCAGGTCGACACCCTCATCGTCATCCCGAACCAGAACCTGTTCCGCATCGCCAACGAGCGCACCACCTTCGCCGATGCGTTCGCGATGGCCGACCAGGTGCTCTATTCGGGCGTCGCCTGCATCACCGACCTGATGGTCAAGGAAGGCCTCATCAACCTCGACTTCGCCGACGTGCGCTCGATCATGCGCGGCATGGGCAAGGCGATGATGGGCACCGGCGAATCGACCGGCGAGAAGCGCGCCCTGCAGGCGGCCGAGGCGGCGATCGCCAATCCGCTGCTCGACGAGACCTCGATGAAGGGCGCCCGCGGCGTGCTGATCTCGATCTCGGGCGGCAAGGACCTGACCCTGTTCGAGGTCGACGAGGCCGCCACCCGCATCCGCGAGGAGGTCGACCCGGACGCCAACATCATCCTCGGCGCCACCTTCGACGACAGCCTGGAAGGCGTGGTCCGCGTGTCGGTCGTGGCGACCGGCATCGACCAGGTCGCCGGCGACATGCCGATGCCGGGCGACTATCGCCAGCCTGAGCCGCCGGTGCGCATCCGCTCGGCGACCCCGGCCGCAGCTCCGGCCCCGGTCCTGCGTCAGCAGCCCGAGACGGCGCTGCGCCCGACCGCCGAGCCGGCGTTCCGTCCGGTCATGCAGCCGCCGGTGATCCAGTCGCGTCTGGAGCCGTCGGCGATGGCCTACCAGAGCGAGGCCGAGGCGCGCCTCGACCGCGAAATGCAGCTGCCCGAGGCGCCGACCCAGATCGTCACCGAAATGGCGCCGGTCGCCGTGGCGGACGATCCCGCGGTCACGATCCAGCGCTACGAGCCGCCGGTCACCAGCCGCTACGACGACATGGCGGATCCGATCCAGGAGATCGATCAGCCGCGCGCGATGCGTGCCGAACCGGCCATCGACCGCCGTCCCTACATTCCGCCGACCGCCGAGCGGCCCGCTGATCCGCGTCCGCATCGGATGCCGCGTATCGACGAATTTCCGCCGGTCGCCCAGCGTGTCGCCCAACCGCAGGCGCAGGCGGAGCATCACGACGACGACCGTCGTCCGCTCAGCCTCCTGAAGCGTCTCGCCAACGGCTTCGGCTCGCGTCGGGAGGATCACGACGAGGCGCTGACCCAGGCTCCGCAGGCCCAGCCGACCTACCAGCAGCCGCCTGCCCAGGACTACGCCAAGCGTCCGCCGCAGCGCCCGTCCTTCGCCGAACAGGGCCTGCGTGCGCCGGCCGGCAACCATGACGGCCATGGCCGCCAGGCCCCGGCCCAGCACGACCAGCAGGTGCGTCCGTCCCGGTCCGCCGAGGACGAGCATCTCGAAATCCCGGCCTTCCTACGGCGTCAGGCGAACTGACGCCACAATTCGGGCGGGTCCCAACCGGCGGAACCCGGGTGCTCGCACCCGGGTTCCCACGTGTCTTCCGGTGGGTCGTATTCAATAATCCTGTCAACGAGTTATCGGTGACCGGAGTGGTAACAATGTGTAACCAAGCGTGATTTTGTGAATGCCGGTCCGGTCGATAACTTGCCTCGCAACGGGACGGGCCTGGATCGAGTCGCTCACGTCAGCGGGCTGAATTCGGCGAAACCAGGGCCAAGGCATTCCGATCCGATCGCAGGCGCAAAGCCGGGGTCGAGACGGCAAGCGGGTGGACACGATGGCACGAAACGGGGTGCACGCCCAGAAGACGATCGCCGAGGCGGTTAGCCTGATCGGGGTCGGCGTTCACAGTGGCGAGCGTGTCCGGGTCACCCTGCATCCCTCCGATATCGATACCGGCATCACCTTTCTGCGGACCGCCCGCAACAGCCGGGATGTCGAGATCGCCGCAGAATGGCGCAACGTTTCGGCGACCGAACTCTGCACGGTGATCGGCAATCCGGCCGAGACCAGCATCGCCACGATCGAGCATCTGATGGCGGCGATCCGCGGCCTCGGCATCGACAATCTTCTGGTCGAGATCGACGGCGCCGAAGTTCCGGTCATGGACGGCAGCGCGCGCGCCTTCGTCGAGGCGATCGATCAGGTCGGCGTGATCTCGCAGGTGGCCCGGCGCCGCTATGTGAAGGTGCTGAAGCCGATCCGGATCGAGAACGGCGCGGGCTTCGCAGAACTGCGGCCCTATGACGGCTCGCGCTTCGAGATCTCGATCGATTTCGCCTGCAAGGCGATCGGCCAGCAGACATTCGAGATCGATCTGACACCCGATGTGTTCCGTCGCCAGATCGCCGGCGCCCGCACCTTCGGCTTCGTCTCCGATCTGGAGCGGCTGCTTCCGCTCGGCCTGTGCCGCGGATCTTCGCTGGAAAACTCGATCGCCATCAAGGACGACCGGGTGCTCAATCCGGAAGGCCTGCGCTTTGCCAACGAATTCGTCCGGCACAAGACGCTCGACGCGATCGGCGATCTCGCTCTGGCCGGCGCGCCGATCCTGGGCCACTACCGCTCCTATCGCGGCGGCCATCGCCTGAACTTCCAGACCCTCAATGCTCTCTTCTCGGACCCGTCCGCCTGGACGATGGTCGAGGCGCCGACGCGGCGCGAGGCTCCGGCTGCCGAGATCGGCACCGGGATGGTGGCCCCGGCCTTCGGTCCGGTGGTGCGCTGAGCGGACTGCCGACCGGCCGGGTGGCCGTGCTTCTCCGACGATTTCCATTCCGGGCCGCAGGTCGATGTGGCCGGGGCAGGGCGGTTCAGAAACCGGTTGGCGTGCGGCGCCGGCCGGTTTTGTGTTTTGTCATCGTCCGCTCTATGGTCCGGCGCCGGTGGCCCGTCTCGTCCGGCGGCATGATCCGTGATCTTCCGGCATCAGCCGCGGGAGATCATGGCGGCAATCCGGATCGGTCACAAATTCGGACCATTCCGGCGCGAGGGCTGAGGCTCCGGTGCGCGGCGCCGAATCCCCTCCGGTGCCGGCGCCTGCTCGGCATCGGTCCGGCAACGGCGGCGCGGCGAAACGGACCACGGGATCAGGCGCATGAACCGGCCGGTAAGGCTTGGGGACGGCCAGGCTCGGGGACGGCCAGGCTCGGGGACGGTCGGACCCGGACCCGGCCAGGCGCCAGAACGAACCGGGCGCCTGATCAGACCGGGTACCTGATCGAAGCGGGCGCCTGATCGAAGCGGGCGCTCGAGCGAACCGGGCGACCGGAATGCCGCGGGCTTCGATCCGATCTCGCATCGGGTCGGATGGCCGCTCAGAACTTGCGCCGACCCGGTGGGGCCTCGTGCCGATTCCGGGTGCGGCGCGCGGTGTCAGAGAAGAGCAGGTTGCGTTTCCCTTCGCGCGCGGCATGCTCTAGAGCAGGGATGCGCCGGAACGCGCGCCTGGCTTCAGGAACGATGGGTGACGTGTTGATTTCTCTCTGCCGGACCCGCCTTTCATCCGATCGTGCTCGCACCGCGGGCATGGGCGGCAGTGTCCGCCGCCTGCGCCTCTTCGCGGCGGTCGCCGCGGCCGGGCTGGCGCTGGCGGCCTGTTCGTCGACCGATGACACCGTCGACAAGACCACGCCGCCGGACGTGCTCTTCAACACCGGCCTCGCCCAGCTCGAAGCCGGCAAGACCACCTCGGCGGTGAAGAGCTTCGAGGATGTCGACCGGCTGCACCCCTATTCGGAGCTGGCCAAGAAGTCGATCCTGCTGCAGGCCTATTCGAACTTTCAGAAGGGTGCCTATACGGACGCCATCCAGGCCTCCAAGCGCTTCGTGACGCTCTATCCGAGCCACAAGGACGCGGCCTATGCGCAGTATCTGATCGGCGAATCCTACTATGCGCAGATCCCCGACATCACGCGCGACCAGGACATCACCAACAAGTCGCTGGAAGCCTATGGCGACGTGATCAAGAAATATCCGGACAGCCCCTACGCCAAGGATGCGCAGAAGAAGATCGACTTCGCCCGCGACCAGCTCGCCGGCAAGGAGATGGAGGTCGGCCGCTTCTATCTGTCGAAGAAGCAGTATCTGGCTGCGATCTCGCGCTTCCGGAAGGTGGTCTCCGACTACCAGACCACTCGTCATGTCGAGGAGGCCCTGTCGCGTCTGGTCGAGAGCTACTATGCGCTCGGCGTCGTCAAGGAGGCGCAGACCGCGGCGGCCGTGCTCGGCCACAACTTCCCGGACAGCCAGTGGTACCGGGATTCCTACGCGCTCCTGAAGAGCGGCGGCTACGAGCCGGAAGTCGCCTCGGGCAGCTGGATCACGAAGGCGCTCGGCAAGATCAACGTGATCTGAGCCGTCGGCGGGTCCGTGGGACGGTTCCTGTTCCGTTCCATTCCGGACTCTGCTAGAGAAGCATGCAAGGCTCGAATCCTGCGGGCTGTCCCGGCATTCCGCCCGGGACGGGCGCCGGCGGCGGGTCCGGCAACCGCACCGGAGCGGCGGTCCGGGTTCCGGACCGCCATGATCCTCAGGAGATCTCGGTTCCTTCATGCTCGCCGCCCTTTCGATCCGCGACATCGTCCTCATCGAACGGCTGGAGATCGATTTCGTCCGCGGCCTGACGGTGCTGACCGGCGAGACCGGCGCGGGCAAGTCCATCCTGCTCGATTCGCTGTCGCTGGCTCTCGGCGGCCGCGGCGATGCCGGCCTGGTCAGAGCCGGTGCCACGCAGGGACAGGTGACGGCGGTCTTCGACGTTGCCGCCGACCATCCGGTCCGCCGGGTCCTGGTCGACAACGAGATCGACGCCCAGGGTGAGGTGATCCTGCGCCGCATCCAGTCGGCGGACGGGCGCACCCGCGCTTTTGCCAACGATCAGGCGGTCAGCGCCACCTTGCTGCGCGAGATCGGTGCGCAACTGGTCGAAATCCACGGCCAGCACGACGACCGCGCGCTGGTCGACGAGCACGAGCACCGCCGTCTGCTCGATGCCTTCGGCGGGCTCGAAGGCGAGGTCGCCGCGGTCGGGGCGGCCTGGACACGGTGGCGCAAGGCGGCGCGCGAGCGCGATCAGATGCGCGCGCGGATCGACGCCACGCGCCGTGAGGCCGACTATCTGCGCGCCGCGCTGGAAGAACTCGACGCCCTGAAGCCGGTCCCGGGCGAGGAAGCCGAACTGGCGGCCGCGCGCCATGCCATGATGCAGGCCGAGAAGATCGCGGCCGACCTCAAGGAGGCCGTCGACACGCTCGACGGGCCGGGTTCGCCGGTGCCGGCGGTCGCCGGCCTGATGCGCCGGCTGGAGCGCAAGGCCGGCGGCGTGCCCGGCCGCCCGGGCGCGCCGAGCCTGCTCGACGGCGTCGTCAAGGCGCTCGGCCAGGCGCTCGATCTCCTGGAGGAGGCGCGCGGCGGCCTCGACGAGGCGCTGAGGGCGGCCGATTTCGATCCGCGCGTTCTGGAAAAGACCGAGGAGCGCCTGTTTGCCCTGCGGGCAGCCGCCCGCAAGCACGATGTGACGCCGGATGCGCTCGCCGCGCTGCGCCGGACCATGGCGGCCAATCTGGCCGATCTCGACCAGGGCGAAGAGCGGCTCGGCCGCCTGGAAGAGGAAGCCGCGGCGGCCGAGACCGCCTATATGGCGGCCGCGGGAACGCTCTCGGCGGCGCGCGTCACGGCCGCCAAGGCGCTGGAAGCGGCGGTCGCTGGCGAATTGCCGTCGCTGAAGCTCGAACGCGCCCGCTTTCTGGTCGATCTCGCCGCGGAGCCCAGCGCGGCCGCAGCCTCCGGGATCGACCGGGCGGAATTCCATGTGCAGACCAATCCCGGCACGCGCGCGGGTCCGATCCTCAAGGTCGCGTCCGGCGGCGAACTGTCGCGCTTCCTGCTGGCGCTCAAGGTCTCGCTCGCCGATCGCGGCTCGGCGCCGACCCTGATCTTCGACGAGATCGATACCGGCGTCGGCGGCGCGGTCGCCGAGGCGATCGGGGTCCGGCTGGCGCGACTGGCGGAGCGCGTGCAGGTGATCTCGGTGACCCACGCGCCGCAGGTCGCCGCGCGCGCGGATTCGCATCTGCTGATCGCCAAGGAGCCGGTCCCCGGCGGCGCCGAGGACCGGGTCGCGACCCGGGTCGTCCCGCTCGAAGCCAAGGCGCGGCGCGAGGAGATCGCGCGGATGCTGGCCGGCTCCGTGGTCACCGACGAGGCCCGCGCCGCCGCCGCGCGGCTGATGGCCGGCGCCTGATCGTTCGGCACCCTGCTTGTCAAATCTTCGAACATCAAAGCGTTTTGGAGTGAATCGCATGGGTCATGAGGCATTGGCACCGCCATGATCGAGATGATCGGATTATTCCAAAGTCGGAGATGTCGAATTGATAACACAAGTCTCGGCTGTGGATGGCTTCTGAAGGCACCATCTATTCGTATCTTTTCGGATGCGTGAAAACAATCAATTGCCTGCAACTTAGTCTTTCGGAATATGGCAATCCCGATACATTCCCGCCGCGATGTGTACAACGCAGGTTCGCGGGCGGGGATGGGTCATGGCGGCAGTGCCTTTCGATCAGAAGGATGTATCGGTCGAGATGGTGGTCTCGGGGGCGGTGAAGGCGCGCAGCCTGACCGAGACCAAGATCGCCGGCATCCGCGCCGTCACCGGTCGCCTGCGCATATTGGCGCTGAATGCGATGATCGAGGCGAACCAGGCCGGCGATCAGGGCCGCGGTTTTGCGGTCGTCGCCCAGGAGGTGCGCGCCATATCGGCCGAGGTCGAAGCCCTGTCGGGCGACTTCTCGACCGAGCTGATCCGCGAGATCGCCCGGCTGGAGGAGACTGCGCGGCGCATGGCGACGGCCGCCCAGGGGCGCCGCCTGATCGACCTCGCCCTCAACGCCGTCGAACTGATCGACCGCAATCTCTACGAACGCAGCTGCGACGTGCGCTGGTGGGCGACCGACTCGGCCATGATCGACGCCCTGGCCCGTCCGGGTTCCGAAACCGCTTCCTTCGCGGCGCACCGGCTCGGCGTGATCCTGGATGCCTACACGGTCTATCTCGATCTCTGGCTGTGCGATCCCTCCGGCCAGATCGTGGCATCCGGGCGGCCCGGTCGCTTTCCGGTCGCCGGCCAGTCGGTCGCCGCGCGGCCCTGGTTCACCGCGGCCCGCGGGCTGGCCGACGGCAACGACTATGCGGTCGCCGACATCTCGGCCGAGCCTCTGCTCGGCGGCGCGCATGTCGCCACCTATGCGGCCGGCGTGCGTGAGGGCGGCGACCCGCGCGGCCGGCTCATCGGCATCCTCGGCATCCAGTTCGACTGGGCCCCGCAGGCCCGTGCGATCGTCGAGGGCGTGCGGCTGACCGAGGACGAAAAATCGCGAACCCGGGTGCTTCTGGTCGACGCGGACCGTCGCGTGATCGCGGCGTCCGACCGGCAAGGCATCCTGCGCGACCGCATCGACCTGCCGGCGGGCCAGGAGGCCGGCAGCCTCTTCGCCCCGGACGGTACGCTGGTCGCCTTCCATCACACGCCCGGCTACGAGACCTATCGCGGCCTCGGCTGGTACGGGGTGATCCAGCAGCGCCCCTGATCCGGCGCTTCGCGAGAATCCTGACCGCCGCTTTGCGTCCGCTGCGCGGAGCGGTCCGTGTCGGCTGGTGAGCGAGCATGGCCCGCTCCGGCCAGCCCGGCATCGACGTTGTGGTCGATGCGGGTGCCGCCGGCGCCGGTCGCTGTCCTCCGGGCGCGGCCCTGCTATAACGGCGCGACGCCCCCTGCCAGGACGCCCGACCGCCATGACTGACGCGCTGCCGACCGCCGCCTCGCTCCCCGTCGACCAATTGACCGAGACGCAGGCGACCGCCGAACTGGAGCGGCTGGCCGCCGAAATCGCGGTTCACGACCAGGCCTATTTCAACGAAGACGCCCCGCTCATCTCGGACGCCGACTACGATGCGCTGCGGCGGCGCAACCTCGCCGTCGAGGCGCGCTTCCCGCATCTGAAGCGCGCCGATTCGCCCTCCGAGCGGGTCGGCCTCGCGGTTTCGGCGAAGTTCGCCAAGCTGCGCCATGCCGTGCCGATGCTGTCGCTCGACAACGCCTTCGCGGATGGCGACGTGGCCGACTTCGCCGAGCGCGTGCGCCGCTTCCTGAAGCTCGGCGAGGCCGAGGTCGCCTTCACGGCCGAGCCGAAGATCGACGGCCTGTCCTGCAACCTGCGCTACGAGGCCGGCCGGCTGGTCTCGGCGGCAACGCGCGGCGACGGCTTCGAGGGCGAGAATGTCACCGCCAATGTCCGGACCATCGCCAACATCCCGGACCTGCTGCCGGCCGGCGTGCCCAAGATCGTCGAGGTGCGCGGCGAGGTCTATATGAGCCACGTCGACTTTGCTGAACTCAACCGGCGTCAGGCCGAGGCCGGCGAGAAGCTCTTCGCCAACCCGCGCAATGCCGCCGCCGGCTCGCTGCGCCAGCTCGATCCGAACATCACCGCCGCGCGTCCGCTGCGCTTCTTCGCCTATGCGTGGGGCGAGATGGCGGCGATGCCGGCCGAAACCCAGATGGGCATGGTGCAGGCTTTCGGTGCCTGGGGCTTCCCGATCAATCCCTTGATGCTGCTGTGCCGGACGACCGAGGACCTGCTCGCGCACTACCGGATGATCGAGGCGCAGCGCGCCGGGCTCGGCTACGACATCGACGGCGTCGTCTACAAGGTCGACCGGCTCGACTGGCAGGAGCGGCTCGGCTTCGTCTCGCGCAGCCCGCGCTGGGCGATCGCCCACAAGTTCCCGGCCGAGAAGGCAACGACGATCCTGCGCGCGATCGACATCCAGGTCGGCCGGACGGGCGTGCTGACGCCGGTCGCCAAGCTCGAACCGGTCACGGTCGGCGGCGTCGTGGTCTCCAACGCCACCCTGCACAATCCCGACGAGATCGCACGGCTCGACGTGCGCGTCGGCGACACCGTGATGGTGCAGCGGGCCGGCGACGTGATCCCGCAGGTGCTCGGCGTGGTGGCGGAGCGGCGGCCGCCGGATGCCGAACCCTATGTCTTCCCGTCCGTCTGTCCGTGCCCGCTGCACACCCCCGTGGTGCGCGAGACGACCGCGACCGGCGAGGAGGGCGTGCGCCGCATCTGCACCGGCGAATTCGCCTGCCCGCACCAGCGCCAGGAGCATCTCAGGCATTTCGTGTCGCGCCGGGCCTTCGACATTGAGGGGCTGGGCGAGAAGCAGATCGAATTCTTCTTCCACGATCCCGACCTCACGGTCCGCGAGCCGGCCGATCTGTTCACGCTCGCCGCGCGAGACGCGGTCAACCTGAAGAAGCTGAAGGACAAGGAGGGCTTCGGGGCGACATCGGTCGCCAAGCTTTTCGCCGCCATCGACGAACGACGCCGGATCGGACTGGAGCGCTTCGTCTTCGCGCTCGGCATCCGCAATGTCGGCGAGACCACGGCGCGCATGCTGGCCCGGGCCTACGGCTCCTGGGCGGCGCTGCACGCGGCTGCACTGGCGGTTGCGGCCGGCGACGCGGCGGCGCGCGAGGAGATGGACGCGATCGACCAGATCGGCGAAACGGTGATCGACTCCATCGCCGACTATTTCGCCGAGCCGCACAATCTCAACGTGGTCGAGCGCCTGGTCGCCGAGATGACCGGCGGCATCGAGGATGCCGAGAAGCCGAAATCCGACACGGCGGTTGCCGGCAAGACTATCGTGTTCACTGGCACGCTGGAGAAGCTGACCCGCGACGAGGCCAAGGCGCAGGCCGAGCGGCTCGGCGCCAAGGTGTCCGGCTCGGTCTCGTCCAAGACCGACCTCGTGGTCGCCGGCCCGGGTGCCGGATCGAAGCTGACCAAGGCGCGCGACCTCGGCATCGCGGTGATCGACGAGGACCAATGGATCGCGATGGTCGGAGCCTGAGACAAATCCTTACGGAAAGGACCTTTGCGGGCTGGTCCTGATGGGGGCCGCACGACTGCCCATGGTGGGCGGCGCGACATTAACTTCGGGAGACGCCGGAACCGGGCTGGGGAGCGCCGGGTCGGCGACCGGAGGAAAATCGTGGCGACCGCAGCCGATTCCGCAATGCCCGAGCCCGTCGCGCCGCTCTCGCCCGCCCGGCGGGCGATCTCCGGACTTCCGGAGCCGGTCGCGCCGTTGTCGCCTGCCCAGCGGGCGGCCCTGGCGGCAGCCGCAGCGACGCCGCTGCATGCCTATCGGCGCGGCTATGCGGCCGGCCGTACCGGCCCCTTCTTCCGGCATGCAACCATTGCGGCGCTGACGGCGCGGGGGCTCCTGATGCTGAGCCCCGCCGGCGCGGTCTGCCGGGTGACGGCGGCCGGGTTCGCGCGTCTGCGCGATATCCGGACGCGCGCGCACCGGTTCGCCTGCGTCTGGCCGGAAGGCGACGAGGCCGCGGCCGGCAATGCCGTCGATGCCGCCGCCACCGGCCGCCAAGGCAAGGGCGGCCTGGCAGCCGACGGGGCGGCTCCCTGACCGATCAGGCGAGCGGCGCCGTGGCGGCGTCGAGCCAGGCGCCGGTCTCGGCATCGACCCGCGGGCCGACGGTGGCGCGGACCCGCGCGTGATAGGCGTCGATCCAGGCGCGCTCGGCGGCCGTCAGCAGGTCGGTGTCGATCAGGCGGCGGTCGTAAGGGACGAGCGTCAGCGTCTCGAAGCCGAGCATCGCCCGCTCGCCGCCCGGGATCGCCTCTGGCTCAGTGACCAGGACCAGGTTTTCGATCCGGATGCCATAGGCGCCGGTCTTGTAGTAGCCGGGCTCGTTGGAGACGATCATGCCCGGCTCCAGCGCGACCATGCCGGTCTTGGCGATCCGGTGCGGTCCCTCGTGCACCGACAGGAAGCTGCCGACGCCGTGGCCGGTGCCGTGGTCGTAGTCGAGGCCGGCCTGCCACAGCGCGATCCGGGCGAGCGTGTCGAGCTGCGCGCCCGTGGTGCCTTTCGGGAAGCGCGCCATCGAGATGGCGAGATGGCCCTTCAGCACCAGGGTGGCGCGCTGCCGGGCTTCCGGATCGGGCGCGCCGACGGCCAGCGTGCGGGTGATGTCGGTGGTGCCGTCGCGATACTGGGCGCCGGAATCGAGCAGGAAGACCGAGTTCGGTTCGATCGGCCGGTTGGTGGCGCGGGTCACGCGGTAGTGGACGATGGCGCCGTTCGGGCCGGCGCCCGAGATGGTGTCGAAGGAGATGTCGAGGAGCGCGCCGGTCTTGGCCCGGAAGGCTTCCAGCATCTCGACGGCGCCGATCTCGTCGAGCCCGCCCTTCGGCGCCTCGCGGTCGAACCAGGCCAGATAGGCGACATAGGCGGCCGCATCGCGCAGATGCGCGGCGCGCGCGCCGGCGATCTCGGCCGCATTCTTGAGGGCCCGCGGCTTCAGGACCGGATCCTCGCCCTCGACCAGACTGCCGCCGGCCGCCGTGATCGCCCCGGCGACGGCCTCCGACGTCCAGGCCGGATCGACCAGCACCGCCGCCTTGGCGGCGCCGAGGGCGCCGAGGGCGGCCGGAAAGGCGCCGGGCTCGGCGACATCGGCGATGTCCTCGAGCGCGGCGCGGACCTCGTTGCCGAGCTTGCGGCCGTCGATGAACAGTTCCGGGCGGCCCTCGCGATGCAGCACCGCATAGGAGATCGGCAGCGGGGTGTGCGACACGTCCGAGCCGCGGATATTGAACGCCCAGGCGATCGAATCCGGCTGCGACAGGATCGCGGCATCGGCCTTGCGGTCGGCCAGGATGGCGGCGAGCCGCTGAAGCTTGGCGGCGGCCGTCTCGCCGGCGAACTCCGGCGGGTGCAGCGCCACGGCGCCGAGCGGCGGCGCCGGACGGTCGACCCAGACGGCATCGAGCGGATTGCCGTCGACCGCGACGATCTCGGCGCCGGCCTTCTCGGCCGCCTTCTTCAGCCGCCGCATGCCGCCGATGGTGTGCAGCCAGGGATCCAGCCCGAGCCGCGCGCCGGGGGCGAGGTTCTTCTCCAGCCAGTCGGCGACCGGGGTCTCGACGATGTCGACCAGATCGAATACCGCCATGTCGACCTGCACCTGAGCCTGCAGGGTATAGCGGCCGTCGACCAGGATGGCGGCGCGGTCGCGCAGAACGATCGCGGCGCCGGCCGAGCCGGTGAAGCCGGTCAACCAGCGCAGGCGGTCGGCCGAGGCCGGGACATATTCGTTCTGGTGCTCGTCGGCGCGCGGGATGACGAAGCCGTCGAGGCCGCGCCGGTCGAGTTCGGCCCTGAGCGCGGCGACCCGGACGGGGCCGACGGTCGGATCGGTGATGTCTTCGAAGCTCTGGAACATCGGCAGGCGGCCTCGGATCGGGGGGCTAGAACGGCCCGCGTCCGAAAGGACGCGGACAAGGCGCTCTATATTATTGACTCTAGAGCATCCTGCGATCGGGTGGTTCCACCCGAACGCAGGATGCTCAAGGGGTCAGGCGCGGCTGTTGCGCAGGATCAGCGCCATCCAGTCGTCGCGCTCGATGGCGTCGTCGAGATGGAGGCCCTGCATGCGCCAGGCGGCGAGGACCTTGGGGGCGTCGCTGGTGCGCAGACCCGACAGGACGACGGCCGCGCGCGGGGCGAGCGTGCGCGCCACCGGCGCGGCGAGGCGCATCAGCGGGCGCGCCAGGATATTGGCGACGACCAGATCGTAGGGCGCCTGCTCCATTAGCCGGCGCGCGCGCATGCCGTCGGCGACCAGGCACTCGACCAGCCCGCCGACGCCGTTCAGGCGCACGTTGCCGCGCGCGATCGCGACCGCGACCGGGTCGATGTCGGTCGCCAGCACCTTGACGCGCAGCACCCGCGCGATGGCGATGGCGAGCAATCCCGTGCCGGTACCGAGATCGAGCGGCCGGGCGAAGCGCTCCTTCTTGAAGAGGAGGTCGAGCGCGGCGAGACAGGCCCAGGTGGTGGCATGATGGCCGGTGCCGAAGGCAAGTTCGGCGTCGATCTCGATCGACTGGCCGGTCGGCGGCCGCCGGACGCGGTCGTGGCTGCCATGGACGAAGAAGCGGCCGGCCTGGACCGGATGGCGGATCTCCTCGCTGAGCGCGACCCAGTTGGTCGCCTCGTCGAGCACGCTCGCCTGCGGCTCCAGCCCGAAGGCATCGGCGCCGAGCACGTCGATCACCCGTTCGATCGCCTCGCCGGGCTCGCTGTCGAGCACCAGGGCGAACACCGTCCAGACATTGCTGTAGGCCGGGGTTTCCTCGAGCGTGACCGGGAAGCCTTCGAGTTCGAAGGCATCCTCCAGCAGGTCGGCGATCCGGCGGGCTTCCTCGAAGCCGGCGGTGAGACGGACCTGGACGGTGGGCATGGCGGCTCCGCGGCGAGGAGGATGAGGAGGGGCAGGATCGGTCAGGGCCGCTGTTCTGGCACGGCGGCAGGCGGCCGGTCCAGTGCCGGAGCGTCAGCGGTGGAATGCATGGCGGCGGGCGGGCTTCTCGAAGGTCAGCGAAGCCCATTCCTTGGCGGCCAGCCGGCGCACCAGCACGAGGCCGCGCGCCCGGTAGGCGGCGACGAGGCGGGCTTGCTCGCCGATCCTCAAGCCGGCCACCACCAGCCGCGCGCCCGGCGCCATCAGGCGCACGACCGGGCCGGCGAGGCGGCAGAGCGGATCGGGCAGGATGTTGGCGAGCACCAGGTCGAAAGGCGCTGCGCGGGCGAAGCGGATGTCGTCGAGCCCGTCGGCGAGGAGGGCGCGGAAGCGGCGCGAGACGGCGTTGCCGGCCCGGTTGGCCTCCGCCATGCGCACCGCGACCGGCTCGATGTCGGAGCCGAGCACGGCGGCGTCGCCGATCGCGCGGGCCAGCGCCAGGCCGAGAATGCCGGTACCGGTGCCGAGATCGAGCACGTTCACCGGCCGCGCGCGGCGCAGTTCGAGGTCCAGCGCCATCAGGCTCAGCTGGGTCGAGGCATGGTCGCCGGTGCCGAAGGCGGTCGAGGCCTGAATGACCAGATCGGTGCGGCCGAGCCGGGCCGGGTCGGCCGGGCGGTTGTGGTCGCCGAAGACCCGGAACCGGCCGGCGGCGACCGGCGGCAGGCTGTCGAGGCCGATCGCCTGCCAGTCGGCATCGTCATAGGCGCGCAGGGAGAGCCCGGACAGGCGGTCGGCCGCATCCGGGTCGTCGAGATGCAGGGTCAGCCGCTCGGTCAGCTCAGTGAGATCCGGGCGGAGCGAGAACCACGCCTCGGCCCGCCAGCCGCTGCCGCCGCCCAGATCGAAAGCGCCGGCGGCATCGGCCGCGATATGCTCGTCGCCGGCGATCAGGTCGGCGAGCGCACAGACGAAACCCTCGGGACCGTCGAGGGACAGAAGCCAGGTGGTCACAGGCGCCCCGTCATGGCAGGACCGGCCGTCACGGGCGGGTCACGAAACTGTCGAGCACCCGCTTGCGGCCGGCGCGATCGAAATCGATGGTCAGCTTGTTGCCCTCCACCTCGGTGACGGTGCCGTTGCCGAACTTCTGGTGGAAGACCCGCTCGCCGACCTTGAAGTCCGACGTCTCGGTGCCGACCGACTTGGCGATCAGCGTGCCTTCGATCAAGGCCGAAGCCTTGCGCGGATGCACGGTATTGCCCCAGCGGTCGCGCATCTCGCCGCGCCCGCCCGCGCCGCCGAAATTCGAGCGCCCTTCGGCAAAACCGCCGCTGCCCGTGTCGGGCTGCGCCCAGCTGCCGGACTTGCGGTCGTCGCCGCCTCGCGTGCGATCCTCGCCGCCTTTCAGGCGCTGCGCGCGCTGCCAGCCGGGCGAGGAATAGCTCGACCCGAACGGGTCCATCGCGTCGAAGCGGCTGCGGTCGTAGCCGCCATAATTGGACGACGGCTCGCGCACCTCGACATGGGCTTCCGGCAATTCGTCCAGGAAGCGGCTCGGGATCGAGGCCTGCCAGGAGCCGTGGATGCGCCGGTTGGAGGCGAACCAGATCTTGGCCCGCTTGCGCGCCCGGGTGATGCCGACATAGGCGAGGCGCCGCTCCTCCTCGAGCCCGGCCGCGCCGTTCTCGTCGAGCGAGCGCTGGTGCGGGAACAGGCCCTCCTCCCAGCCGGGCAGGAACACCGTGTCGAATTCGAGCCCCTTGGCCGAATGCAAGGTCATGATGCTGACCTTGTCGGCGGTCGGATCGTTCTCGGTATCCATCACCAGGGAGACATGCTCGAGGAAGGAGGGCAGGGTCGGATAGTCCTCCATCGAGCGCAGCAGTTCCTTCAGGTTCTCCAGTCGCCCGGGCGCTTCGGCCGACTTGTCCTGCTGCCACATCTCGGTATAGCCGGCCTCGTCCAGGATGATTCCGGCCAGCTGGCCGTGCGGCAGCCTGTCGAGATCGCCGCGCCAGCGCGCGAAGGACGCGGCCAGCCCGGCCAGCGCGCTGCGCGGCTTCGGCTTCAGCTCCTCGGTCTCGACGATCTCGGCGGTCGCCTGCAGGAGCGGCACGCCCTTGGCGCGCGCATAGGCATGGACCTGCTGGATGGTCGCGTCGCCGAGCCCGCGCTTCGGCACGTTGACGATGCGCTCGAAGGCGAGGTCGTCGGCCGGCTGGCAGGTGACCCGGAAATAGGCCAGCGCGTCGCGGATTTCCTGGCGCTCGTAGAAGCGCGGGCCGCCGATGACCCGGTAGGGCAGGCCGATATTGAGGAAGCGCTCTTCCAGTTCGCGCATCTGGAACGAGGCGCGCACCAGAACGGCGATCTGCGACAGGGCGTGGCCGTCGCGCTGCAGCCGCTCGATCTCCTCGCCGATGGCGCGGGCCTCCTCCTGGCTGTCCCAGACCGAGGCGACCACGACCTTCTCGGCCGTCTTGTCCTCGGCGTCGGTGAACAGCGTCTTGCCGAGCCGGCCTTCGTTGTGGGCGATCAGATGCGAGGCGGCGGCCAGGATGTGGCCGGTCGACCGGTAGTTTCGCTCAAGCCGGATGACCTTCGCACCCGGGAAATCGTGCTCGAAGCGCAGGATGTTGTCGACCTCGGCGCCGCGCCAGCCATAGATCGACTGGTCGTCGTCGCCGACGCAGCAGACATTCTTCGAGCCGGTCGCGATCAGGCGCAGCCACATATACTGCGAGACGTTGGTATCCTGGTACTCGTCGACCAGGATGTAGCGGAAGCGGCGCTGGTAGTCGGCGAGCACGTCCGGATGCGCGCGCCAGATGGTGATGACATGCAGCAGCAGGTCGCCGAAGTCGCAGGCGTTCAGCGCCTTCAGGCGGTCCTGATAGGCACGGTAAAGTTCGCCGCCCTTGCCGTTGCCGAAGGCGCGCGCCTCCAAGGGCGGGATGCGGTCCGGTGTCAGGCCCTTGTTCTTCCAGCCGTCGATGAAGGCGGACAGCTGGCGCGCCGGCCAGCGCTTCTCGTCGATCCCGGCCGCCTGGATGATCTGCTTCATCAGGCGCAGCTGGTCGTCCATGTCGAGGATGGTGAAATCGGACCGGAGCCCGACCAGTTCGGCATGGCGGCGCAGCACCTTGGTGCCGATCGAATGGAAGGTGCCGAGCCACGGCATGCCCTCGACCGCCTCGCCGACCAGGGACGAGATGCGGTGCTTCATCTCGCGCGCGGCCTTGTTGGTGAAGGTCACGGCCAGGATCTGGCCGGCGCGCGCACGGCCCGTGGCCAGGATATGGGCGATGCGGGTGGTCAGGACGCGGGTCTTGCCGGTGCCGGCGCCGGCCAGCACGAGGAGCGGACCCTCGGTGGTCAGGATGGCGTCGCGCTGTTCGGGATTGAGATTGTCCAGATAGGCGGATTCGGCAGGCGGCGGGCGCAGGCCGGCGGCGCGCGCCGCGATGCCGCCCGGACGCGCCATCGGCGGCGGCGCGGGCGCACGCGAGCGGGTGAGGCCGGCCGGAACGGGGTGGTCCGGATCGAACGGAAAGCCGTCGCCGGCGCCCGGATGACCCGTGGCGTCGTCGGCGAAGCGGTCATGCGGATAGGCATCGTCCCCGGACGCCGGCTCGTCGCCAAACGGGATCCGATCGAACGCGACCGGATCGTACCCGTCCATCTCGGGACCGGGCGTCTCGGGCTCGTTCGGCAGATCGCCCGGGAAGGGGGCTTCCGCAAAGGGATCGTCCAGGATGTCGTCCGGCGCCGCCGCGGGGCGGCGCGACGGCGGCTTGCCTGCGCTCATGATGTTTCCGACTCGTTCTCCTGATCCCCTATATAGGCCATGCCGACGCGGCCGGGCAGGGCGGTCCGGCGGGATCTGTCACGGTCGTGCCGGTCGGCCGGCACGATCGGAATTTCTCGCGTCACGGCACTCCTTGGCGGATCAGTTCAGCGTGACGGTGATGCCGCGGAAGTGCTGTTGCGCGGCCGGCAGGGACTTGCATTCGGCGCCGCCGATCTTCACCCCGCCGTCGTCGCTCAGGATCTGAAGCTCCGACGATCCGGCGACCGCAAACAGGGCCTCGGGCCGCAACGTGCCGAAATCGATGCCCGGCACGGCGATCGGATCGGCCGCGCCGCCGGACCAGCGGTAGAGCGCGAAGCTGCCGGCATCGGCGGTCGGGCCGGCGACGATCAGGTAGCCGTCGCCGATGCGCTCCAGGCTGCGGATGCCGCGCCCGCCGAGCGCGACCAGCGACACCGCCCCGATCGCCGGTGCGGCCCCTGCGACGATGTCGGCCGGATTGTCCAGCGTCACGACCAGCGCCTTGCCGTCGACCAGGGGATTGCGGAAGCCGACCAGCAGCCGGCCGTCCGGCGTGGCGGCGAGGCCCTCGATGTTCAGCCCGCCCGCGGCCTCCGGGGCACGCTCCGCTGCGGCCGCAAGCCCGTAGGGCGCGAGCGCCGGGGCGGCCAGGAGCGCCGGCAGGAGGCCGGTCGATGGCGTCCCGGCGGGTGCAAGCGAGGTGACGGCGCCGCCCGGCACGATGTCGGTAGCGAACAGCCGCTGCCGCTCGGCGCGCAGCTTGCCGCTCGAATTCCGACCATGCGACGCGATCCAGTAGATCCGGTCGCCGATGCGAGCGGCGCCCTCGAGGTCGGATTCCCGCGTGCCGGTCCTGAGGAAGCCGGCGAGCGGCACGGTGCCGCTCGGCGCGCCGCCCGCCAGGGCATAGATCCTGAGCGTGTTGTCTTCGTCGCTGGCCACGACGAAATGCCCGGCATCGATCGGCACGGCGGCGGACGCGTCGCACATGCCGTTGAAGAGGCGGCTTTCCGGCTCGGCTGCCGCCGGGGCCGCCGCCGCCAGCCACGCCCCCAGGAAACAAAAGCCGATCCGTGTTCGGAAGTCTGACATCGTGCGGCTCCGGTCCGATCGCGTGCCCACCCTATCACGAGCGGTGTGCAACCTGTCGCAGATGTCGGATGCCGGCCAGGGCGAGGCGCCGGAGACGAACCCCGGCCACGGGGCCAAGCCGCAGTTGCGCATTGCCGACGGGGCTCGCCTGCCGCTTCGGCGCTTCTCGGTGCGGGATTCCTGCCCTATTGGTGGGCAATGACCACACCGCCCGCCGCGCCGCTCACCCATCGCCCGATCGTCTTCCTGACCGCGCTCGCCGCGGTGAACTGGTTCGGCTTCGCCGCCTGGAACGCGCTCCTGAACAATTTCGCCAAGGAGCAGGCCGGCTTCGACGGCCTCGCCATGGGGCTCTTGCAGTCGATCCGCGAGGTACCGGGGCTGCTGGCGGTGTCGGCGCTCTTGTTCCTGCTGATCATGCGCGAACAGACCCTGGCCTATGTCAGCCTGGTCCTGCTCGGAATCGGCGTGGCGGCGACCGGCTATTTCCCGAGCATTCACGGGCTCTGGGTGACGACGCTGATCATGTCGGTCGGCTTCCACTACTACGAGACCATGGCGCAGTCGCTGACGCTGCAGCTCTTCTCCAAGCAGGAGGCGCCCAAGGTACTCGGGCGGCTGTCGGCGGTGACGGCGGCCTCGCAATTCGTCGCCTTCGGCGGCATCGCGCTGATCTGGTGGGCGATCCGGCCGAGCTATCAGTCCGTGTTCCTGATCACCGGCGGGTTGTGCATCGTCGGCGCGCTCGTGGCCATCGCGATCTTCCCGCGCTTCGAGGGGCCGGTGCCGCAGCGCAAGTCGATGGTCCTGCGCCAGCGCTACTGGCTCTATTACGCGCTGACCTTCATGACCGGGTCGCGCCGGCAGATCTTCACGGCCTTCGGCGCCTTCCTGCTGGTCGAGAAGTTCGGCTTCGGCGTCGCCGAGATTTCGATCCTGATGCTCGCAACCTATTCGATCAACACGGTGGTCGGCCCGCGGCTCGGCCACCTGATCAACCGGATCGGCGAACGCCGGACGATCATGATCGAGAACATCTCGCTGATCCTGGTCTTCGCCGGCTACGCGCTGTCCGACCAGTCCTGGATCGCGGCCGTCTGCTACGTCGCCGACGGCGTCTTCTTCACCTTCACCATCGCCCAGCGCACCTATTTCCAGAAGATCGCCGACCCGGCCGACATCGCCCCGACCGCCGGCGTCGCCTTCACGATCAGCCATATCGCGGCGGTGTTCATCCCGGTCCTGTTCGGCATGATCTGGCTGAAGAACCCGTCCCTGGTCTTCCTGATCGGCGCCGCGCTGGCCACCGTCTCGCTGACCTTCGCCTTCCTGGTCCCGCGCAACCCGGAACCCGGCCACGAAACCGTCCTGTCGCCCGCGCGGCGGCCGGTGGTGGCGGAGTAGGGGGCTCAGGCGGACAGGGAGCGGGCGGCAGGTCCACGATCATCGGCTGCGCCGATCACGTGGTCCACCCATTCGCTCGGCATCCGCCCCTCGAAGGCCGGACGCTGGGCTTCGACGAGCGCGAGGAAGTCGTGGCCGCTGAGCCCTGCCTCGAAACTCAAGGCCGCCAGACGGGACACGCCCTTGAGGCGCATTCCTTTCGCTTCGGAAACAAGGTCGGAGGCCGTCAAGGCGTCCGAAATGTCTCGGCCCAGATCATAGGCGCGTTCGAGCACGTCCCCGTCCACTTCTGGCACGGATAGCGCCTTTTCGATCTCCTCGAAGAGCGCGACGACTTGGTGAGATTGGCGAAGGCGATCGACCAGCATTCTGGCTTCCGGTGGGGTCAGCGTGGGAATCGTGCCGCCTTCCGGCAACAGGGGGGCGATCATCGAAGCACGATCGGCAAACATGAAGCCTCCTCGACATGCGGATGTTACAGGTTTGAACCCACCGAACATCTCTTCCGGAGGGAAGTCGCGGCATCCCATGCGACCATTTCCTCAAGCGAACCGGCAATCCGACTTGCTTCGCAACGTCTGAGATCGGGTGCCGATCCGACCGTATGGAAAAACTTCCGTTGGCTTGAAGGCCTGATCCGCCGTGGCTCTGACGAGTTTAGCCTCGGTAGTGAATATAAACCTTCAGCGCAAATGACGCAAAAACCTCGGCGACGTTCTCAAGGTGGCGTAGCGTGCGACTGGGATATCGGCTGTATCTTCCAGACCGGTTGTTCAGCCACCAGCCCGGCTCGCCCATTTCTCCAGTCCATGTCAGCTCGCCTCCGATGCGGCCCGGTCCGAGGCCGACAAGCAGTGGATGGCCGATGGCAAACCACCCGGACGGAAGCGGGACGCGGCGCAGACGGGGAGCGAAGGCACCTGAAAGGTCCGTCATGCTCTCCATGGCGAGGCGAACGGTGCCGGTAGCGTCCACGAGCCAGAGCACGGACAATCGCGATCCCGCCGGTTCCAGGATTGCGCCATGGGTCGCGCTTTCGGAGATCGCCAGCAACGCCGCGGCCGCGCGGCCGTCCAGTGGCACCCAGGCCCTTTCCCCGATCCGCTCCTCTTCAACCCGAATATAGGCCGGTGTCTCGAGTGGCCCGAAGCGGTCGTCCAGTGAATCCATGGGTAGGCCGTATGCCGAGAAGAGAAGTCAACCGACATTCAGTAGCTCGCCCTTTGGTTGAATTGCAAGGTGCAGTCCGGACACACTTAGCCCCTTGAAGGCTTCCTTCACCCCTTCCTGACGATCCCGATCTTGCGGCCCGCGCGCTCGGGCCACGGCTTGCCGTCGTCCTGGGCTTTCATGGCGGTCAGGGTGGCCATCACGTCCTCTGGGAAGGGGGCGGTGCGCCGGGCGGCCATGTCGACATGCAGGTACATCTGCTCGCAGGTGGCGGAGAGCCAGCCTTCGGTGGCGTGGCGCAGTTCGGCGAAGACGTGCAGGCGCTTGGCGTCGAGATCCAGGAACCGCATCGTCACCGTGACCGGGTCGGCGAGGAAGACCTCGCGGACGTAGCAGACATGGATCTCGGCGGTCATGAAGGACAGGTTGCGGGTCGCGATGTAGTCCGGCCCGAGCCCGGCATGGCCGAGGATCTCGTCGGCGGCGCGGTCGAACAGCACGTTGTAGTAGGCCATGTTGAGATGGCCGTTATAGTCGATCCAGGCGGGCTCGATCGCCATCGTGCCGGTCACGAGCGGGATGGCGGCATGCGGTTCGGTCATCGTCTTCGGTCTCTCCGGGTGTGGGCTCTCGGGGATGCGGGCGCGGATCGGCGTCAGGCCGCAATCTTCGATCCCCGGCCCGCTCCTGTCCAGCCGGACGAAGGGGCCGGCCGCCGCCGTCAACCTCAGTCCCACACGGGAGCCTGACCGCCGCCGCATGGTCGACCGACTGCACAAGCCGAACCCGATCGTGTAGCGTCGCCGCCCGTCCGCGCCGGCAAGCGACTGCCGGCAGGGACCGCGCAGCGCGCGCAAAGGTTCAAAATCCATGATGCCGCCATCGGCGCCGCGTCATGACCGGGGAGGCTGGAAGTCCGATGACCGTGGCAGGTTTCATGTCGTCCCGTCCGGATCCGCAGGCGGTGGCGACCGCGATCGGCATCCTGACGCAGCGTTTCGGCGAGCGGCTTTCGACCTCGCAGGCGCTGCGCGAGCAGCACGCCCATACGACGACCTGGATCCCGGTCGAGGCGCCCGACGCGGTCGTCTTCGCCGAGAGCGAGGCGGATGTGGTCGAGACGGTCAGGGTCGCCGCCGAATATGGCGTCCCGATCATCCCGTTCGGCACCGGCACTTCGCTCGAAGGCCATGTCAACGCGCATTTCGGCGGCATCTCGATCGATACCTCGCGCATGAACCGGCTCCTCGCCGTGCATGCCGAGGATCTCGACTGCGTCGTCCAGCCGGGCATCACCCGCAAGCTCCTCAACGAGCAGCTGCGCGACACGGGCCTGTTCTTCCCGATCGATCCGGGCGCCGACGCCTCGCTCGGCGGCATGGCGGCGACGCGGGCCTCGGGCACCAATGCGGTGCGCTACGGCACGATGAAGGACAACGTGCTCGCCATGCGCGTCGTCACCGCCGACGGCTCGGTGGTCAAGACCGCGCAGCGCGCGCGCAAGTCCTCGGCCGGCTACGACCTGACCCGCCTCTTCGTCGGCTCGGAGGGCACGCTCGGGGTAATCACCGAGATCACGCTGAAGCTCGCCGGCATCCCCGAGGCGATCGCCGCCGGCTCCTGCACCTTCCCCAGCGTGAAGGCGGCCGCCGACGCGGTCATCGTGACCATCCAGTCCGGCATCCCGGTTGCCCGCATCGAACTGCTCGACGAGGTCCAGGTCCGCTCGGTCAATGCCTATTCGAAGCTGTCGCTGCCCGAGCAGCCGCTGCTGCTGCTCGAATTCCACGGCACCGACGCCTGGGTGGCGGAGCAATCCGAGCGCTTCGGCGAGATCGCGGCCGATCACGGCGGCGGTCCCTTCGCCTGGGTGACGAAGCCGGAGGACCGCACCCGTCTGTGGCAAGCCCGTCACGACGTCTATTGGGCGAGCCTCGGCCTCCGGCCCGGCGCGAAGGGGCTGTCGACCGATGTCTGCGTGCCGATCTCGCGGCTGGCCGACTGCATCGCCGAGACCAAGGCCGATATCGAGGCCTTCGGGTTGATTGCGCCGATCGTCGGCCATGTCGGCGACGGCAATTTCCACGTCCTGCCGCTGATCGACATGGACAGCCCGGCCGAGATCGCGACGGCGGAACGCTTCGTCGGCCGCATGGTCGAGCGCGCCATCGCGATGGACGGCACATGCACCGGCGAGCACGGCGTCGGCTCCGGCAAGATGAAGTATCTGGAGAAGGAGCACGGCGCGCCCGCGCTGATGGCGATGCGGGCCATCAAGGCCGCGCTCGACCCGAAGGGCATCATGAATCCGGGCAAGATCGTCGCAGCCGGATAGGCCGCGCGGCCGGGACGCCACGGCCGGCAGGATCGGGTGGTGCCGCCCACGTTGGGGAGACGTCATATCCGGCAATCGTTTGCGCGCCGATCCTGCGATCGCGTTCGAACTGCGGTCGTGGCTGGCGGCGGCGCAACCGTCGGGTCCGGACAGGACGGCCGGCGCCTTTGTCCATCGATGAGGCAGTCCGCCCCGTCATGGGCGGCTGACGGGCGCCGCATATCCTCCTAGATTGAACGCGATCGTCTTCGCGCGCGCCACACCCAGTTCGGGCGCGGCAGGATTCGGGGCGCGTGCGCGTGCGGGGAGGCAGTCGGTGAACTCGCTCTATATCGGCGTCGGGTTGACGATCATCGCGGCCTTGATGGCGGCGCTGATCGGGCCTTTCTTCATCGACTGGGGCCTGTTCCGGACCAGCTTCGAGGCCGAGGCGGAGCGCATCTTCGGCGCCAAGGTGACGGTGCTCGGATCGATCGACGCCCGGCTGCTGCCGAGCCCGTGGCTGTCGCTCGGCGACGTGGTGGTCGGCTCGGTCGACCGCCCGGCCGCCAAGATCGGCCGATTCGAGGCCCGGCTCGAATTGACGCCGCTGCTCAAGGGTGAATTCCATATCTCCGAACTGCGGCTCGACCGGCCGAGCCTCTCGGTCTCGCTGAAGCGCAACGGCACGCTGGTGCTGGCCGGCGACCCCGCGCCCGTCGCCGGCGCCCTACGCGATCTCGGCGATGCCAGCCTGGAGATGGCCGAGATCGTCGACGGCCGGATCGATTTCGCCGACGAGCGGGCGGGGCGCAGCTTCGCCCTGGAGCGGATCAACGGCATCGTCTCGGGAAGCGCGCTCGCCGGCCCGCTCAAGGCCGAGGGCGGCGCCGTCGCGATGGGCCAGAGCGTGGCGTTCCGCCTCGCCATGGGCCGGGTGACGGCCGAGCGCGCCGTGCCGGTGAAGCTCCAGGTAACCCCTGGCGGCGAACCGCTGGTCGTGACCGTGGACGCCGCATTGTCGCTGACCGGCGGACCGCCGCGCGCGACCGGCACGGCCGTGGTCCAGCGGCTCGATTCGGAAGCCAAGGCCGACCGGGGCGATCCCGGGCCGATGCCGTGGCGGCTGGAGAGCCGATTCGCGGTCGATCCGGCGCGCCTCGATCTCGATCCCCTGACGCTGGCCATCGGGCCGGACGACCGGGCCTACCAGCTGAACGGCCGCGGCCGGATCGATCTCGGGCTGACGCCGAATTTCGACCTCGCCCTGACCGCCAAGCAGATCGATCTCGACCGGGCCCTTGCCGGCCGGGTCGGCGAGGCGGTCGATCTGGATGGGGTCGCGCGCCGCGTTCTCGGTACGATCGCCGGGCTGCCGGTTCCGGACATGCCCGGGCGGTTGGCGCTCGACGTGCCCGGCCTGGTGGTCGGTGGCGGCGTCCTGCAGGACCTGCGGCTGATTGCCCGTCCGCGGCCGGGCGGCTACTCGCTCGAGGAACTGACCGCGCGCCTGCCGGGACGCAGTCAGGTGACCGCCTCCGGGCGGCTGTCGCTGACCGGGACGCCCGCTTTCGACGGCCGTCTCTACGTCGCCTCCGAGCAGCCGAACGCCTTCGCGGCCTGGCTACGGCGCGGCGGCGTGCAGGGCCGGCTCGATCCCGTCAGCGTCGACGCCATCCTCAAGATCGATGCCGACAGCTTCCGGGCCGACCAGATGCTGGCGCGCATCGGCGCCGCGCAGGTGCGCGGCCATGTCCAGGTCTCCGGCATCGGCAGCGCGCCGCGCGTCGAGACCGGGATCACCGCCGACCGGCTCGATCTTGATCAGGTCCGCGCGCTGGCGGGTCTATTCGCCAGTCCCGCCGGTCTGGCGCCGGCCGCAACCCGGATCGATCTCGATGCCGGCCAACTCGTGCTCGGCGGTGTCACGGCCCGCGGCGTCTCGGCCCGGCTCGCGGTCGACGGCGACAGCGTCGAGGTCAGCCGCCTGTCGGTCCAGGATGCCGCCGGTGCGGCGTTGGACATGACCGGGCGGATCGATCGTTTTGCGGCCCGTCCCGACGGCAATCTGCAGGCGACCGTCAAGGCGGCGACGCTGGACGGCCTGGTGCGCATGCTGCGCTCGCTCTTCCCGGATACGCCGGCGCTCGATCGCTTCGCTGCGGCCGCGCCGCATCTGGCCCCGCTCGATGCGCGGCTGAGCCTGACCGGCCAGGCCAGTGGCGAGCGGGGCGACCTGCAGCTCGACATATCCGGCACGGCCGGACCGAGCCGGCTCGCGGTGGCCGGCAAGCTTGCCGGCAGCCCTGCGGAATGGCGTGCCGGCCGCATCGACCTCAACGCGCGGCTCGACGGACCGGATGGCGGGCGACTGATGCGACAACTCGGGATTCCCGCCCTGTCGCTGAAAGGCGCCGCCGGGCAGGCCGCCGTAACGCTTGCCGGCGTGCCGGCGACGGGGCTCGACGGTACCGCCGAACTGGAGGCGCTCGGCAGCCGGCTCGCGCTGTCCGGGCGCGTGATCGCCGGCGACGACGGACGTCTCGGCGTCGACGGGCGCGGGCGGCTGGTCTCGGCCGATCTCGGGCCGGTTCTGACCGCTCTCGGCCAGCCTGCCGTCACGCCGCTCGGCCGCCTGCCGGTCGATCTCGGTGCCGGTCTTTCCGGAACCTGGCCGAAGCTCACGCTGAAGGCGATCGACGGCCGGCTCGGGGCCGGGCCGCTGCGCGGCGAGGCGACAGCGGATCTCGGGGCCATGCCGGTCAAACTCGACGGCCGCCTGGAACTCGGCACGATCGGGCTGACCGATCTGATCGATCTCGGCCTCGGCGCCGGCAGCCTGGAGGCGCTGCCGGAAGCCGGGCAGGCCTGGCCGGGACAGGCGCTGCCGGGGCCGTCGGTAACCGGGCTGGCGGCGGATCTGAGGATCAGCGCTGAGGCGCTGGCGATGGCCGACAAGAGGGTGGTCGAGCGCCCGGAATTCCGGTTGCGGCTCAGACCCGGCGAGGTCGCCGTGGAGTCGTTTTCGGGCGGGCTCGCCGGCGGCAAGGCCGGTGGACAGGTGCGCATGCGCGGAAATGCCGGCGGCGGCGTGGCCGTTTCGGGCGACATCAAGATCGAAGGCGCCGCCTTCGGGGACCTGGTCTGGCGGCGGGACGGCCGCGCCGTCGCCTCGGGCCAGATGGACCTGACGGCGACCTTCGAGACGGCCGGCCGCTCGGTGGCGTCGCTGGTCTCCGGCACGGTGGGCGGCGGTGCCTTCGGATTGCGCAACGGAACCTTGCGATCGGTCAATCCGGCGGCCTTCGATGCGGTCGTCGCGGCAGCGGATAGCGGATTGGAATTGAAGGAGGATCGCATCCGCAGCCTGTTCCAGAGCCGGCTCGACGCGGGCGAACTGCCATTCGAGCGGGTCGATGCCGCCTTCTCGATCGGAGGCGGGATCGTGCGGCTGCGCGATGTGGCGGTGGCGAGCGGACCGGTGCGCACCAGCGGCACGGCCTCGCTCGATCTCGGCCGTTGGGCGCTCGAAGCCGACTGGACCATCAAGGCCGATGCCGGACGCAATGCCGTGACGGGCGCCGATCCGCAGGTCGGCGTTCTGTTCCGCGGTCCCCTCAATGCACCGGTGCGCAGCCTCGACGTCGCTCCGCTCAATGCCTTCCTGACCCTCAGGGCCTTCGAGCGCGAGGTCAGCCGCGTCGAAGTCTTGCAGCAGGACATCATGGAGCGCGAGCGCTTCGCCCGCGAGGCGAAACGGCTGCGCGAAGAGAAGCTGCGCATCGAACGCGAGGCGCGCGAAGCGGAGCAGCGCCGGGCCGACGAAGAGCGGCGCCGCCTCGACGAGGAGCGTCGGGCGCGCGAGGCTGCCGAAGCGGCCCGACGCCTGGAGGAGAAGCGCAAGGCCGATGCCGCGGCCGCGGCGGGGGGCGCCGCCGAAGCGGGCCGCCCGGGCGAGGGGGCCCGCCCGCGCCCCGTCACGCCCCCTGGGTGCGGG